>JBEBHT010000137.1:0-9804 GCA_040081135.1 Lacibacter sp.
TTGCTGTTGGGTGCTGAATGACAGGCATCACGGAACGGGCCGTAAAACTGTGAGCTGAACTTTGCAGCATAACTCATGATGCTTACTGTATCTAATCCAAATGCATCCAGTGATGTTCTGATGGCTGCAATCCGTCCGTCCATCATATCGCTCGGTGCAATACAATTGGCCCCGGCATTAGCTAACTGTACCGCATATTTGGCCAGCACTTCCACTGTTTTATTATTGATGAGTGCTGAATGATCTTTATTTAAAATACCGCAATGACCGTGTGTTGTATAACTGCAGAGACAAACATCTGTACTCAGCCAAACAGCATCAGCAAAGGTTTCTTTTATTTTCTTTACAACGGATATTGCAAAACTGAAATCAAAATCAGTTTCCGTTTTATTTGCGGGCACCGGAAATAATAAAAATTTACTGACCCCATTTTTAAGATCAGCTTCAATTGTGTGCAATACAGATTCAATTGTATCCACTTCAATTCCTGCCAACCCATTTACTTCTCTTGGGGCCGACAATGATTCATCCACAAACAATGGCTGAATGAATGCTTTGTGAGAAAGCCTTATAGAAGCAGTCAACTCCCTGATATGTTCATCGGCCCTCAGACGACGCTGTGTGGCCGGATAGAAGATCTTCTCCATTCCTCAAATGATTTAATGGTTGGAAAAATAACAGGTTCAATTCCCTGCTGTTTTAATAATGCAGCAGTCTCTCCACCTGCACATGCATGTACTGCAGTTGTTTTAATGAACTGACTATAGAACTGATACTGTGAAAAACTGCTCCAGAAAATAAAATCTGCATCAGCTATTTTCTCAGCAATTGATTTGTTCTGTTCGGCCAGTAATTTATAGTTACTTACTGCATGATAGCCTTTTTCTTTCCATCGGTCAGCAGCTTCTGCATGTGTTAAAATACAAACCTCACTCTGTTGTATTTGCAGCAACGGCATTTGCAATACAGGTAAGAAACTTTCAAAACCCAGGGCATCTGCACAACCCTCAACCCAATGACCCTGTTTTGCCAATTCATACCAGGTTCTAGTGCCTGAAGCATAAATCCTCTTTCCTGTCAACACAGTATTTGCTGACTGATGCTGTACTGATTTATAATTAGCAACAAACACAACCGGCTGCTCAACTGCAAGTTTTTCATTGCTCCATTCATAACGAAAGAAATCTTTCATAAAATCAGTGGATGAAAAAACAGCTTCTTCTTTCACAACCATATCAGGCAATTCGTTCCATTTAAGGAATGTCGTTCCTTCAGCATCTTTTCCTGCTGCATACAGGTAGTTGCTGTTTTTTGTATGGATTGTTGTTACACCAAATTTCTGGATACATCCTGCTCCATAGTTCACTGCTTCCTTTTTTTCTGCAAAGCATTCTGCAAATAGCTGTTCATTATTTACAGCTTTTAAAATTTCAATTGCCCTTGCATTTGTATGATGTGCTTCTGCTGCTATAGCTCCCTGGCAGGGAGCAGGAACACATTCAATTAAAGGAAGCAGCATTAACTTTTTATCTGCTGTCAATTCCTTTACAAGTTTAATATCTTCTTTACTTCTTAGTAAACGGTTGATTCCTGCTGTTGCAAGAATGGTTGCATCATATTCACCGCTATCAAGTTTTCTTAACCTGGTTTCAACATTACCACGTATCGATTTTGTTTCAATCTTTATTTCAGCATTTAACTGAGGTAATGCCTTTTTTAAAAAACCAACAGCCATTTCTTCCCTTCTTGGTGAGCATGTGCCGATAACAATTGTTTCATCCTGTTCAATCTTCTTTAATATATCGTTATTGAAGATGGCAATATCTCTTACATCATCCCTGTCGACAATTGAAAAATAATTGCTGCCAAAAAAATGTTCACTGCTCATGTCTTTTAATGAGTGAACAGCTATATCTGCTTCTCCTTTTTCCAGTGCATCAAAAATATCCTGTGTAAAAAAATCACTTCCTTCTACTGTGTGTAAGGGAATTTCCTGCAGTGCATCACCCCTGCTGCTTCTTGCAATCACTTCCACATTTACTCCGGGAAATGCTGTAAGAATTTTCTGTTTCACAATATCAATCTGCAACAGTGATAGCCGGGAACTCCTGCCAATCAGCTTTATGGTCTCCCCGTCCGAACGGCCTTTATACATATCTGCTTTTTTTTGTGTTGGCCGGGCGGGCATATAAAATTCGTTTAAGGCTGTAGGCCAGGTGATTGATATGCTTTGGCAAATGTTTTGCAGTTATGATCAACCGCAGACATTCTTCTCCAACCGGCACTGTTGGATAATTGATGGGTTGTAAGTAAATACCATGTTGTTTTAATAATTTTTCAGCTACTTCCCTGCAAAGAGAAGCTCCTTCTACCGGCAGTATGGTAATATGTGATAAATTTTCTTTGTAAGCAATATGATTAGCAGAGAGGGAAGTTCTGAGTTGTTTTACATTTTCAAAAAAACTTTGCCTGATCGTTTGATCCCGCTGAATAACCTGAATGCTTTTAACTGCAGCAGAACAAATAGCAGGCGGTAATGAAGTAGTGAAAATAAAACCGCTGCCAAAGCTTCTGATGAAATCGATCATTGTTGCAGAAGCTGCAATGTAGCCGCCAAAAACACCGATTGCCTTTGAAAGCGTTCCATTTACGATATCAACTTTATCCTGCAATCCTTCCTGCTCTAAAATTCCTGCCCCTGTTGATCCGTATAATCCAACGCCATGCACTTCATCAATGTAAGTAAGTGCATTGTACTTTGCTGCAAGTGCTGTAATTTCTTTTACAGGAGAAATGCTGCCGCTCATAGAGTAAACAGATTCAAAAACAATCAGCTTTGGTTTATCCTGCGGTATGTCTGCCAGTATTTCTTCGAGGTGATCTAAATCATTATGGCGGAAAACTTTCTTTTCATTTTTACATCCACGGATTCCTTCAATAATTGATGCATGATTTCTTTCATCTGAAAGAAAAACAAGACCGGGAATATTTTTACCCAGTGTTTGAAGCGTGGTAACATTTGCCTGGTAAGCGCCATTGAATAATAAAGCCGTTTCTTTTTTATGCCAGGTGGCCAGTATCCTCTCAAGTTCTTTATGATGATTGGTTGTACCTGAAATATTACGTGTACCGCCGCTGCCCGTTCCGCTGCTGTGCGATGTAAAGCTGAGTTTTGAAATAACTTCTTCATTTGTACTCATGCCGAGATAGTCGTTACTGCACCAGTTAACTGCTGCATGGGGTACACCCTCCTCATCAGTATAATGAAATTGCGGAAAATGACGGGCACTTTTGTTTACTTCCAAAAAATAACGGTAGGTACCATCAGTTTTCAGCTGCTGTAATTTTTCAGATAAAAAAGAGTTGTAATCAAACATACTTTCCCAATGTAAACGAATGACAAAAATAGGAATTTCCTACCTATTTAGTAGACTAAATTTTGCATCAAAACAAACAATAGTTATTTGTTCACTGAAAGTTATGAGTGATCTGCCAAAAAAAGGGGAAAATCAACAGGAGATATGAGAATACCTTAGCATTTTTTTGCTTCAAACAGCCAGCAACCCTTTCTTGCCGAATTCAGGTAAAACTGACCTCATCTCACCAAAAAATCAGTTAATTATGCCTCATTCCACCTGCTACCCGAAATAAATGAAGTACATAGGGGAATAATGCATCCATTGTTTCCTCTGCACCTTTGGTGGACCCGGGCAAAGTGATAACAAGAGAATTGCCAATAAAACCTGCTACCCCTCTCGACAGCATTGCATATGGCGTCCGTTGCTGGCCGTAGCTGCGGGCAGCTTCCATCATTCCGGGTATTTCTCTGTCGAGTAACGGCTGAATTGCTTCGGGCGTAACATCCCTGGGCGACAAACCGGTACCACCCGTAAACAGGATGAGGTTATATCCTTCGCTGCTGTATTGTTTTGCTTTTGATTGAATCACATCAAACTCATCGGGAATGATTTCATATACGGATGCTTTGAGTTGGTGTTGCTCTAATTTTTGGAGAATGGCTTTGCCGCTGCTGTCTTCTTTTGTACCCGCTGCAACAGTATCGGAACAAACGATTACGGCTGTACGGATGCTTTCTTTCAATTCATCTTTGAAATCTGTTTTGCCACCTTTCTTACTTTCAAGTTTGATGGATGAAATCTCCACACCTTTGTCCAATGGTTTCAGCATATCATACATGGTTAATGCAGTGATGGCTGCACCATGCATCGCTTCAACCTCCACTCCTGTTTTGTAAATGGTATGCACTTCAACAAAGATTCGAATATTCAATCCATCTATTTCATGTTTAATGGAAGCAAACTCAACCGGTAAAGGATGACAATCAGGAATGACATCACTTGTCTTTTTAATAGCAAGTAAACCAGCAGCACGTGAAAATTCAAACACATCTCCTTTGGGAACGATTCTGTTTTTGATAGCTTCGATGGTTTCCTGTTTGGAAACTGTGAGTATTGCTGTTGCTATTGCCTGGCGTAAAGTAGTTGACTTATGTGTGATGTTGACCATTCTTTATTGATTTACTTTCCACTGATGTGTTTCATCTTCAAATAATTCTTTGCCCCAAACCGGCAGTTCTGTTTTGATGCGTTCCACCACTTCGTTGCATGCATCAATCGCTGCCCGGCGGTGTGCAGACGAAGTAAATACAAACAGACAAATTTCACCTGCAGCTACTGCCCCGAGGCTGTGATAAACATGCATACAGGTTAGTTCATACTTCGCAAAGATATCTTCACGAATGGAATGCATTTTTTCCAAAGACAGATCTTCATACGTTGTATATTCAATAGCAGCTACTTTCTTTTCATCGACTATATCCGCCCTTACCTGTCCTAAGAAAATACTATGTCCGCCGATATTCGTTTTTGAGCTATGCTTTGCAATGCTGTCGGCAACAAATCCAGCAGCAATAGCGCCCTGTACAAATATATTTTTCATCTGTCTATTTATTATTGTTTTTTTGCCAGATAGTATATTCAGAAAAAATACTTATCGCATACTGCATAAAATTGCTCCAGTATTTTATCTGAATATTTCGGTTTACGTTCCATTACACGGTTTATTTTTGTTCCTGCATCCATTGCTGAATGCCTCCTTTTAAACTATAGATTTTTTTCGATGCACCAAACAGCTCGTTCAACTGTTTTGCTGCCTGTGCACTTCGTTTTCCTGATAAACAAAATACAACAATCGTATCTTCTGTAAGCCATGCTGTATGTTGTTGCAGTTGGCTTAACGAAATCTGTAAATGACTAAACTCTGTTACAACAGGTAATTCATCTTTCTCCCGTACATCCACAATAGCTGCTGTTCCATTTGCAATCAAGCGATTAAACTCAGGTACATCTATTTCATTCACAACAATTGCAGAACTGCACAGCCATTCATAATCTGTTTGCAGCAATGCAGCTTCTGTTGCAGGTATCAGCGATCGGGTTTCAGCCAGTGCTGTTATTTCGAGTACATAGGTTTGATTATTCAGTGTGTTGTAAGTAAGCAAGTGATTTACAAGCAACTTGCCCGTTCCTGTAATGAGTTTAATGGTTTCATTCGCCATCATACTGCCAATGATACCGGGTAAAACACCCAGCACTCCTGCTTCTGCACAATTCAATACTTCACCTTCTTTAGGTGGATGCGGAAACAGATCACGGTAATTAGCTGAACGTTCATTGTTTTGCAACATATTAAACACAGCCAGCTGTCCTTCGTATTGTGAAATAGCGCCGTACACCAGTGGCTTGTTCAATAATACACAGGCATCATTTACTAAATAGCGTGTGGCAAAATTATCGGAACCATCAACCACTACATCAAATGCAGAAAGAATGTTTGCTGCATTCCTATTGGTTAATCGTTCGTTGTAAATATTAAATCTTGTTTGAGGGTTCAACTGCTGTAATACTTCTACTGCACAATTTGCTTTAGGCTTGCCGATCATCTGCACATTGTACAACACTTGGCGATGCAAATTAGAAAGAGCAACCACGTCATCATCCACAATACCGATTGATCCAACTCCTGCTGCTGTGAGATATTGCAGTACCGGACAACCCAAACCACCTGCACCAATAACCAATACAGATGCTGACAGCAATTTTTGCTGCGCCTCTGCACCAAATCCCTGCAGGATCAGCTGGCGTTGGTAACGTTCATATAGTTGGTCATTATTCATGTTTATCCTCCGGAGAATGGTGGTAATAAAGCAACTGTACAATTATCGGCGAGAGATGTATTCCCCGTGATTGTTTTTTTATCAACTGCAACAATATATTTTTCTGCTGCAAGTAATGGACACTGCAAACGCAATTGCTCCAACAACTCCTCAGTTGTTTTCACATCCTTGATTGTAAGCGATGTGCCTGCAATTTCAACCAGCTTGCCAAAAAATAAAACCTCTACGCTCATTCGATTCATTTTATATTTCACAAGCTTATGCCTGTGTAACTAATAATTTTACTGCTGCAATCAATAATACAGTTGCCAGCATGTATTTCAACATTCCCTGTTTTAACCTGGCGGCACCGATATAAGCACCTGCGAGTCCACCTGCAAAAGCAATCATTACATACAAATACATATCGGCAGTAAAATGAATCCCCTTGGTGAATTGCCCCGCCAAACCCGAAAGCGAATTCACAAAAATAAACAAAGCACTGATGGCAGCCGTTTGTTTCATATCGGCCCAACGTAACAGCACTAATACCGGCGACAAAATAATGCCCCCACCGATACCGATCAATCCTGAAAGAAATCCAATCACTGCACCAATACCAATTGCAGGCAGCAACGAATGTTTCTTTTGATCTTTCACTTCAATGTTGCTGAAGAAAAAGAAACGGATCACCGGTAATAATAAAAGCCAACCTAATATCTGTTTATAAACAGAAGCATCAATTGAAATCAATCCGCCGATAAACGCAAATGGCACTGAAGCCAATGCAAACGGAAGAAATAATTTCATTCGGAAAAAGCCTCCCTTGTAAAACTGAATGAATGATGTAAGTGAAACAAATAAGTTCAGCAACAGTGCTGTTGGCTTCATTACATCAGGCGCAATACTGAAGATGGCCATCAATGCCAGGTAACCACTTGCTCCTCCATGCCCCACCGATGCATATAAAAATGCAACCATGAACAACAGGATATAAAAAAGATAAATTGCTTCCATGTTTAAACTGGCAAAAGATGAATGGTTACAGGATCGTTTGTATTGTAATCTTCTTTCTCTTCATCGAGTATCAATAAACAATTGGCTGTTACAAACGAATTTAACTTGTACGATTCCTGTGCCGTTAAGGGCATTACCGTTTCCCCATCGTAATGCGCTTTCTGAAAATGCGTAAGTCCTGGTGCTTTTTTACAATCTTTTGCCAATAAGGTTTTTAGCGACTTTAATTGCAATGAACGTTTTGTTTGAATAGCCAACGATTCTGTTACGTATTCATAAAAACAAGTAAGTACTGATGAAGGATTACCCGGTAAACCAAACACTACTTTTTCATCTTTTGTACCAAAGAACAATGGCTTACCCGGCCGTTGTTTTACTTTATGAAACTGCTGAACCACCCCGCAAGCATTTGCAGCACGAAGTACAAAATCATAATCGCCTACACTTACACCACCGGTGAGTAATACCAGGTCACTTTCATTTAACGCCTGTTGCAAAATTGCAGTTAATACTTCCGGATCATCTTGTGCTTTATAAATACGATCAACTGGAATATGCAGAGATTCTAATGCTGCGGTTAAACTAAATGAATTGGATTCATACACTTGCCCATAAGATAATGCTTTACCAGGCTCCTGTAATTCATTTCCGGTAAGAATAATGCTGATCACCGGATCAGGAATCACCAACACTTCTGTAATACCGATACCTGCTAAAAAACCAATCGCTGCTGCAGTAAGCAAACTTCCCTTCTGCAATGCCAGTTCACCTGCTTTTATTTCTGAGCCAACCGGACGGACATTGCTGCTGCGCTGCAGCTTTTCATCTTCGATAATCAATAAACCGTTTTCTGATTTCACTTTCTCCTGCATCACAACTGTATCTGCTCCTGCAGGAACAGGTGCGCCTGTAAAAATGCGGATTGCTTTTCCGGCTGATAATTCTTTTGTTGAAGAACTGCCTGCTGCCATCTCTCCTTCAATCACCAACTCTTTTTGCAGATCATCAAATGCAAATGCATAACCATCCATTGCTGATTGAGGAAAAGCGGGAATATCAACCATTGCATATACATCAGCAGCCAGCACTTTTCCGGCCGCCTGTAATAATGAAACAGTAACAGGCTTTAATTCCGTTACTGTTGTTGAAATAATTTGTTTTGCTTCTGCTACCGTGATCATACGCTCGTTTCAAATTCCGGTTAATCTTTTGAAAGACTCTGATAATCTTCCATAGTATCTATATCAATAGTTCCTTTTTGGAAAACAACAAACGCTGCATCATTCATATACTTTCGAACCAGGCCTTTTGCTCCCACATCGCCTGTCAATTCCATCAGTTCCGGAAAAAAACGTTTGGCAAATAAAACAGGTGTTCCAAAAGTAGTTCCATATTTACATGCAACAATACTGCGCTGTTCTTTTCTGTTCACATCTATCAGATTATTTAATAACTCAGCTGTTACAAATGGCTGATCGGCTACCATAAGAACCACAGCTTCTGTTTGTGGATTCAATTCCAGTAACGTTTGTAAACCATAGCGAATGGTTGATGCCATCCCCTCTTTCCATTGAGAATTTATAACTATTTTGACTGTTGAAGCCTTCAATTCATCATTGATCAAATCAGCATTCGCACCTAAAACAACAATTACAGATCTGGCATCAGACAATTGGGCCACTTCAATGGAATGTTGCAACAATGGAGCACCTGAATAAATCAATAATTGTTTGGGAGAACCTAAACGGGATGATGCGCCAGCAGCGAGTATAATAACTCCGGTATTTGTATAGCTCGTATCATCTCTCATTGTTGCTGGTATTCTGTAATTCCAATTCATTTCGGGTATGAATACTAACTGAACGGTTTTTCAGAAAACCTCCTTCCCGATTTGCAAATACAGCTTTTATTTCTGCAAGAACAGATAATGCAATTTCTTCTGCGGCTTCTGCACCAATATCCAGACCAATCGGCCCATGGATCATTGCCCGTTGTTCATCTGTTACAGTAATGCCTTCTTCCTTCAATTCATCAATCATCCGTTCCAAACGCTTCTTAGGCCCGAGTGTCCCGATGTATCTGCAGTTGATTTGCAGCAACAGCTTCATCATTGCCAAATCATACTTGTAGTTGTGCGTCATCAACAGAAACACCGTCCATTCGTCAATAACGAATTGCTGAATAATATCTTCCGGTTTTCCTGCTATCAATTTCTGTACGCTGGGAAAGCGTTGAACACTTGCATGTGTTGTTCTTCCGTCTGCAACAGTGATCTGCCAACCCAAAACCTTTGTCATTTCAACTAATGGAAATGCATCGTTACCTGCGCCGATAATAATTAAAGAAACAGGCGGCTGCAGCAATTCAACAAAGCCAGTCAACTCAAACGAATTGTATTCTTTTATGGACGACGCTCCTGCTTTAAGCACCAACGATGCATCTTCATGAACAATCACCTCTAATCCTGCATTATCAATTTTACTGTACGAACTTTCTTCATCAAGAAAAAAACAAGTGCCGGGTTGATGACCGTGAAAGTTGTGCAATGAAAATAATGTTACCAAAACTGTTTCTTTTCGAAACAGCTGTGATCTCTCCAGCAATGCGATGGG
>JBEBHT010000138.1:0-9744 GCA_040081135.1 Lacibacter sp.
ATCGTTTGTTTGAACTTTCAGATGAACAGAGAAAACAGGTGGAAGATATCTTTCTGCGAATGTTTGAAGAGATCAGCTCGGAGTACATGCATAAATATGATGTACTTCGCACATTGGTGCTGGAACTGATCCACTTCGCCTTGAAAATGCAGCCAACTGCAATCGTTGAAAAACAGCCTGTAAGTGCATCGCAACGGATCGCTAACCTTTTTTTGGAATTACTGGAGCGCCAGTTCCCGATTGATGAAGGCCACCCTGCAATTTCACTGCGTTCTGCTTCTGATTTTTCAAACCAATTGAATGTGCATGTGAATCATTTAAACAGGGCAGTAAAAGAAACTACTGATAAAACCACTTCTCAAATTATTACTGAACGTATTTTGCAGGAGTCGAAAATTTTACTGAAGCACAGCCCCTGGAACGTATCAGAAATTTCCCACTCATTAGGATTTACTGAAGTAACACATTTCAACAACTTCTTTAAGAAGCATGTACAGTTAAGCCCTCTCAGTTTCAGGAATATTTGAATTTCGTAAATACTTATTTCTTTTCAGTTATTTACTGCTCAGTTACAGGTGTAGCTTTGTTTCATATTTAAAACGGATGCTGATGAACACAACAATGCAAAAACGGAAACTTGGTAACAGTGGTTTGGAAGTATCAACCATCGGACTTGGCTGTATGGGTATGACATTTTCGTATACACCATTTCCTGAAAAAAAAGATATGATCGCTTTGATGGCTAAAGCAGTTGAACAGGGTGTTACTTTTTTTGATACAGCAGAAGTATATGGCCCTTATAACAATGAAGAACTGGTGGGGGAAGCATTAGCTCCTTTCCGTAAGGATGTAATCATAGCAACAAAGTTTGGTTTCGATATCCGTGACGGTAAAATGAAGGGAGTGAACAGTACTCCTGAAAATATTAAAAAAGCAGTAGAAGGTTCATTGAAACGTTTACGGGTTGATGTAATTGACTTGTTGTATCAGCACCGTGTTGACCCGAATGTGCCAATTGAAGAGGTAGCCGGTACAGTAAAGGATCTCATCAAAGAAGGAAAAGTAAAATACTTTGGTTTGAGTGAAGCAGGTGCATCAACCATTCGCCGTGCACATGCAGTGCAGCCGGTTACTGCGTTGCAAAGTGAATATTCGATGTGGACAAGACAGCATGAAACAGAAATCATTCCAACGATTGAAGAACTTGGAATTGGGTTGGTTGCATTCAGTCCGCTCGGCAAAGGATTCTTGGCAGGTAAAATTGATGAGAATACAAAATTTGGTGAAGGGGATATCCGTAACATTCTTCCACGTTACAGTGAGGAGGCACGTATTGCCAATAAAGCATTGCTGGATTTACTGAATCAGTTTGCAGCAAAACGAAATGCCACTCCTGCACAAATTGCATTGGCATGGGTACTTGCACAAAAACCATTTATTGTTCCAATACCTGGTACAACAAAACTGCACAGGTTAACAGATAATAACGGAGCTGCTTCTGTTGAATTATCAAAACAGGAACTGCAGGAAATTGAAGATGCTTCTTCACATATTAAAGTAATGGGTACGAGGTATACGGAAGCAATGGAAAAGTCAACAGGGTTGTAATTTCCTAAACTCCTGGCTTCTGTCTTCACAAACTGGTGTAAGTTTATGTATAAGTACTGGTAGTAGCAGGGTTACAGTTAAAGAAATATTTATCGGTAAGGCTTGCTTTAATTATATTAGTGTGCCGGAATAGTATTTTTATATAACTAAAAAGGTAACTCAAACATATAGTTGCAATGAAAGAAACCACTATCTATGATATTGCAAAAAAACTGGGCATTTCCACAGCCACTGTGAGCCGTGCATTAAACGGTAACGAAAAAAATAAAAAACCTACTGTAAAAAAAGCTACTGTATTAAAAATATTGGCGGCTGCCGATAAGATGGGCTACCAGGTTAATAATCATGCCAGGAGCCTCCGTGTTAAATCCAATTCCAAACTCATCGGCCTGCTGTTACATAAACTCAACAGCCAGTTTGGCATCAATTCTGTTCACAGCCTTGAACAGTATATTCATAAATATGGCTATGATCTGATCATCAGTCACTCGTCCGAAAATCATGAGCAGGAAATTGTGAATGCAGCCAATCTTTTTCAACGCCGGGTAGACGGTTTGGTAGTTGGCCTAGCTGCTGATACAAAAAGTATGGACCATATACTTAAGTATGTGGAAAAAGGAATACCCGTAGTGTTGTTTGACAGGGTAAGGCTGGACTTTCCTGCGGTGAAAATTGTGCTGGATAATTTTAAAGCTGCTTATGATGCTACCACTCATCTTATAGAAGAAGGATGTAAAAGGATCGTACATATCACAGGAAAGCCCACCAGCAGTCTTTATGTTGAAAGACTGAACGGCTATAAAAAAGCTTTGGAGGATAACAAAATACCTTATCGCCCAAACCTGGTTTTGATGCGGGGGCTTGATGCAGAAGCGGCTCCGTTCCTTACGCAGGATATTTTGTCGATGTCGCCTTTGCCTGATGCTGTATTTGCTGTGAATGATCTTTGTGCAGTGCTTTGTATGAAACTGCTGAAACAGGCCGGGGTAAAAATTCCGGGAGATATGGCTATTGTGGGATTCAATAATGACATCATCAGCACCCTGGTGGAACCCAACCTGACCACAATCAATTATTCAGGCACGGAAATAGGAACGTTTGCAGGTAAGGCGATCATTGATCAAATAAATAATCCTTCCATGAAAAATAATTTTACTGTTATGCTGAATGCTGAGCTGATTGTTAGGGCTTCATCCAAAAAAAATAATCACCCCGTTAACAGATGATAAGTATGATCAGTTTTTATACTGAACAATTTTAAAGAAATGCGAGCTTCTTTTCGTATACTTTTACCCAAAAATTGGAAATATATTTTGTGGCTTCTATCAATTTTTTTTGCAATTGCTGAAGTGGGCAGCAAAAACTGAAGTGTTATTAATTATTCAAGCTTAAACACAAACCGTTGTCTTCTCCATGCCTTAACCGGGAGGTTAAACTGGATAGCAGGGTTCCATTTTTTTGAACCTTGTATTATTGAAATTACAGCCCTGGCAAGTAGTTCATTATTATGATCAATGGCTTCAACGCTCACTGCTTTTCCATCTGTATCAATAACAAACTGAATATTGCAGAACCCCTGATAGGCTTCTGCATTTTTTAATTTATACAATTCAGAAAGCCGCCTGCTTAAATAACTGTTCCATGCTGCTTCCCCGCCTTTGAATTCTGCTTCTACTTCAGAAGTTGCATCTTTCTCTATTCTCCCTTTTGTATCATAATTGATACCTCCCGTGATTGAATCCTTTTCATATCTTATTTCACTTGCTTTAGTCTGGTCATCACGAAAAAATGTCCATATGCCATTACGCTTATTATTTTCATAGTAGCCGCTGTCCCTTAATTGTCCCGAAAAATAATATTGTCTGTAAAGGCCATTACCTTTTCCATCCGCATCAAAATTCCTTTTAATCATCACTTTCCCGTCTTCATACCATCCGGTTGATTCACCAACCGGTGCTCCTTCTTTGTACAGCACAGAATCTCTGAGTCGGCCATCTTCATACCACCATCTCCAGAGCCCGTTATATTTTCCATTACTATACGAACCTTTGCCGGAGGTTTTTCCTGTTTTTGAAAAGTATTCAAAGGGACCTTCTTTTATTTTCAAACTGTCATCTGAATAGTATCCCCTCATTTGTATTTTATCTGTTAAGAGGAATAAATCAAATACCTGCCAATAAGTATTCTGTCTTATGGCTACCCTGTAATAAGTGGCCGTTTTTTCATCAATTTTATTTCCAGATCCATCAACATAAAACTGAAGTGTATCTTTTTGCGCATTTGCAAAGGAAAAAGAGAGGAGAATCAGAACGGATCCAATGATTTTTTTCATATGATTATTATACAGGCAAAAATATTATAAAATCCGGTACACCGGGTACCTCATATGCACAGGTTCATAGTAAGTTGAATTCTGAAACACAAAATTTAATTGGGCTGCACCGCTTTTTGCAAAAGCACTATCCGTTGCCCTGCGCTGTTCTAGTTTTTCTTTTACAGCAGGGTTTTGTTTTAAATATTCTTCTGCTGTTTCTTCAAACACATAACTGCTGTATCCTTCTTTCTGTCCAAGAATGGCATCGAAAAAATTCCAGGCAAAAAAGCTGTCATCAGCAGTTGGTTCAAGTACCTCCATTAGAAAATGATTGCCTGCCTGGTTCATAGGAATAAACCAATCACCTTTTCTGAATTTTATTTTCTGTACACTCTTACTTGTTTTTACTTCAGTATTCATGTGGTGACCTTCATAAGCTCTTGCGCTGCTTTTAAAATCTTCAATACGGTATACTTCCACTTCAATTGCCGTATCTGTTTTAAATTGCCGCATAGAAATTTTATTGGCCTTCAGCAACTCAATTACTTTCTGCCATCCCTGTGGAATAACATAAGCAGTTGGTTTGTCAATAAATGCTTTTGGCTGAAAGAAATTATAAAACTTCACCTGTTTTACAAAAGGTTTGTTACGGTCGTAATACAAACGGGGCAATCCGGAAACATTGCTCGGTTTTCTTCCGGCTTCATAACCTTTAAATGTAATTTCAGAAACCTGTGTTTTATCAACCGTAAATTTAAAGGGGAACTGTTGCTGTGTTAACTGATCTTTCTGCTGCTGTTCTCTTACCTGCTTAATTTCTTTTTGATTAGCTGAAGCAAACTCAATAAATGTTTCCATGAGTTTGTAAGTTGCATCAACTCTTTGTGCATAAGGTTTCAGCATATGCGTTTCAGGTACAAAGGCAAATACATTCCATGCAGATGCATAACCACTGCTGTAACGTGGCCCGTCCCAATATGCACTCCATCCTGTTTCAGGACTGTCGCCAAAATTATTTACATAAGGAATCAGGTCAATACCTTTTTGTTTCATACCTGCATACACAGCAGGCTCCATTGTTTTGTTGATGTATTCACCCATTACTCCACCCAGTTTATTATGCTGGGTAGTAAGCAGGGTCATCACATGCTGGTAATCGGCACCATTGCTTACATGATTGTCAATTAAAATATCAGGCTTTACATATTGAAAAATTTCTGCAAAGCTTTTGGCTTCTTTTGAATCACTCTTGATAAAGTCACGGTTGAGGTCAAAGTTTTGTGAGTTGCCACGGAAGCCTTTTTCTGTTGGGCCGTTCTGATCAATACGGTAATTAACAGAACGGTTTAAACTTCCACCAATATTATAAACCGGAATAATGGCAAGCACAACATTTGCCGGTAATAGTTTCTTTCCTGTAACAATATCTTTCACCAACCCAATACTTGCATCAATCCCATCAGGCTCGCCGGGATGAATGCCATTGTTGATGAGCAATACAATTTTATTCTTTTGCTTCCATTGCTGGGGATTAAATGTTTTATCACTACTCACCAACACAAGATGCAAAGGCTCATTGGCATCGGTTGGGCCCATGGTAAGCATGGTTACAAGCGGAGAAAGTTTATCTAACTGTTTGTATGCCTGAATTGCTTCCCAATAGGTAACTGACTCTTTTCCTTTGGAAGTTTCGTAACGTGTTACCGGAACCTGTGCGAAACAGGCTGATGCAGTAAGAATGCATGTTGATAATAGTAAAATCTTCATAACACAAAATAGCAATAAATATAAAAGAGCCCCGCATGACGTGACTCTTTTATATGATCGGTACAAAAATGATTACTGTACCACAAATGTTTTTGTAATGATTCCTTTCGTTGTATTAATGCGAATAGAATAAATACCGGCTGTTAATTCATTTACCTGCAGCTGAATGATTGTTTGCCCGGCCGAAAGAGTTTGATGTTTTAAAACTCTTCCCGTCATATCAATTACCTGCAAAGAAACAGTTTGCGTAAATGGTTTTTCCAGTTTCACGGTTGCTGTTTTATTGACAATGGGATTGGGATAAATCCATACTGCTTTTTGTGAAACACGCAGCAGATCATTGATACCGGTTGCTTCCAGTAGACCGGTGCAGGTCCATACTGTACTTACCCATTCCGGATGATCGATATAAGGGTTACGGTTTCCCTGGATAACAAAAACAGAATCGTTGCGGCTGATTTCCTTCTGACTAACGGGATCCTGTACATGCCATTTGTATAACAGTTTTAACTGCCAGTCGTCAAAAGCCTGGTAAGAAGTTCCATTCAAAACTTCATTGGCAGTTCCATTATTCTGCCATGATGCAACAAGGCTTTCATAACGGGTAACCATATAAAACTGGGCCCTTGCAAAATCGCCTTTGTATTCATTGATGGGTTCAAACACAATACCTGTATAACCGGGGAATGAACTTGTTCCAAGTTTACTTCCATTCTGCGAAGTATAATTGGCAGATGAAGTTTCTCCATAAGGATAGTTATCCCGTTTGTTATTCACCCAGCCATCTGTCGGGAATAAATGATTGATATCAGAATACATTGGTGTGCCATCGTTAAACCAGCTCTTGGGAAATGAATGTTCCCTGTTAAAGCAATCACCTTCTTTTGAATAGTTACCGCATTGACTGCTGATAAACGTAAAAGTGTAAGGATCTGTTCCGGTTGGATTATCACTGTACATATCCCATACAATGTCAGCAGTGTTGGCATCATTTCTCCGCTTATCTGTTCTGGCAAATGCATCCCATACACCGGGAGTATACGTTAGCTCAATTGCACCTGTAGTAATAATGGTGGATAACGCAGTTTTTAAAGAAGAACAGGTTAACCCATTCGCAGTATTATAATAAGTGGGAGGTAAGTTAGTGGGTGTATTGGTTGTTGCTTTGCTTACTGTTAATGCTGTTGTGTTATAAAAAGGTTCGCCGGTACATTCTGCGTTGGCAGCAAATACAAACAGGTAGTAAGTTGTATTGATGGTTAATCCTGTTGCAAGAAATGAAGTTGAATTATTGTAAGCAATAACTGTTCCGCCACCTAATGCCTGCCCGTTGGTATAAGTAACTCCATTCGCCGGGTTTGCACTTAATGTACTGTTCAAACTCCTTACAACTAAATAGCGGTTAGCTGAAGCTGATGCTGTAAATGTTCCGCTAATGCTTGTATTGGTTGATATTAAAATAAGATTGGTTGCTGTTGCTGCGGGAGCTGCACATGGGGCAGGGGCTAACGTGGTTGTATTTGCACTGAGTGGATTCGTTAATAAATAATTTGGACCCAACGAACAGGTGAATGAATTCAATGCATAAACAAAGAAATAGTAATTGGTTGATGCGGTTAAACCAGTTGCATTGAATGATAAAGATGAGCCCGATGAAACAACTGTTCCACCACCTAATGACTGTCCAACAGAATAAGTTGCTCCATCAACAGGTTGTGCCGACAAAGTGGAAGAGGAACTTTGTACAACGAGGTATTGATCTGCTGCAGGTGTTGATGTTGTAAAACTTCCTGCAATGGAAGTAACCGAAGGAGTAAGTACAAGCGACGTTGGCTGTGCAGTTGGTTCCACACAGGGTGGGTCAGATGATGCTCCTGTCCAGCTGATATCATCAACAACGATTCTTAGTGTACTTGTAATTTGTTTGATTTCGAGGTTGAAGCTGCCGGTAATATTAATGTTGTTGATTGTTGCAGTACCAATTGCGGTGGTTGGGTTAACTGTACCAACCAGTGTTCCGTTGATTCTTACTTCCAAAACAGGACTGGTACCCGAGAATACCTGCTGGTGTTTAAATGTAAGAGAGCCAATTCCGTTGGGAATATTGTTACAGGTTATGGCACCGACCCGAATACAAATAGCTGCCCCCGTAAGAGTTTGATCGGTTCTGGCATCGGTGGCGCCCCAGCTCAGGCCATTATCACCCGTCCATGTTCTTGTTGCATAAGAACTGTTGGCAGCGGGAATATTGGTAAAGGTTTCTGTGCCCTGTGCATCAGCAGTAAACCAAAGGCATAGAGATACGAAAAGGGTAGTGTAAAATTTCATCATAAGAGTTCGATCATTATTAGAGCCTAAAAATAAAAAAACCCATCTGTTTAAGATGGGTTCTCAGAATATGTTAATAACAACTTATTGAATTAAGCTACTATTGCGTTCACTTTCTTTGTAAGCTTGCTCTTCAAATTTGCAGCTTTGTTCTTGTGAATGATACCACGCTTAGCGAGTTTATCAATCATAGATGCAACAGCCGGTAACTGTTCGCCTGCTTCTTTTCCTTCTTTAATCGCCTGCAGATCACGGATTGCATTACGGGTTGTTTTGCCGTAATAACGGTTATGGTCTCTGCGGGTTGCACTCTGACGAACGTCTTTTTTGGTAGCCTTATGATTTGCCATATCTTAATTTTTCGGACGGCAAAGGTAGGGGAAAAGTTGAGAAATTTTCTATCGGATTTGAGTTTTTTTGAGCTTTTGTACACATCTCTTGGCCATATTTCAGAAAAAAGGGCGTTTTGAGGGAATTCTTACTGGGTTTCAATGAGCTTACAGCTGTAAAGATAACCACCAATCCTTGTCCAACTGGTCAATTGTCAGGAAATCACCTTGGTTTTGTCATCAGCTTTTTCGGTATCGGCACATTTCTTCCTGCTTTATTTTCATGTTGGGTTTTATTGCCACTCAGTATATTGGTTAGATACAGGGTGTTTTTTATTTTGGAAATCTTTTAATGAATCGTTGATAATTCATTGAAATGATCGATGAAGCTGCTTTTCCTTTGAGTAAAACAACCGATATTTGCAACTCTTTCTTAACGACCGCCAACCACCAATAAATGAAAGATTTTCAATACATCACAGGTTCTCATCCTCAATACATCGAGAGTCTGTACAATGATTTTGTGAAGGACCCAAACAGTGTTGATCCTGAAATGAAAAAATTCTTTGAGGGATTTGACTTTGCTGTTTCTTCTGTTAAGCAAAATGGCACTTCGACTACGCTCAGTGCTGCAACGAATGCTTCGACTTCGCTCAACATTCCAGCTTCCGGCATCGACTGGATGAGAGAGATTATGGCTTACCGAATGATTCTTGGTTACCGCAACAAAGGTCATCTGCTGGCTAAAACAAATCCTATCCGCAAACGCAAAGACCGTGGTGCCAATATTGAACTGGCTTTTTACGGATTTTCAGAAGCAGATCTCGATAAAGAATTTCATGCCGGTCAGCTGATCGGACTCGGTACAACTACTTTAAGAACTATTCAAACTTATTTAGAGAACTGTTATGCTTCTCATGTAGGCATTGAATTCAAATACATTAGTGATCAGAAGAAAGTTGATTTTCTTACCAATGCAATGGAGAAAGAATTTCAAACTCCATTGTCACTGAAAAAAAGAAAACGCATCCTGGAGAAACTGAACCAGGGGGTTATGTTTGAGAAATTCCTTCACACAAAATATGTTGGACAGAAACGTTTTTCACTGGAAGGTGGTGAAACAACCATTGCAGCACTGGATGCAATCATTAATACTGCGGCTGATAATGATGTGCATGAAGTGGTGATTGGTATGGCGCATCGTGGAAGATTGAATATACTGGCCAATATCATGGGCAAAACCTATGCACAGATCTTCAGTGAGTTTGAAGGAACTGCCAAGCTTGATCAAACAATGGGAAGTGGTGATGTAAAATATCATATGGGCTACGGTAGTGAAGTGGAAACATTAGAAGGCAAAACGGTGCATTTGAAATTAATGCCTAACCCTTCACATCT
>JBEBHT010000139.1:0-9713 GCA_040081135.1 Lacibacter sp.
TATCCTGCTTACAAAGAAATCAATCAAACATACGATATTGCATTGCTGATCCCTGATACAGGCGAGCAGTCTATTGCAGACGGATTAAACCTTTTGCTGCATGATACTGTTTTATACAGGAGGTTAAAAGAAAACTGCCTGAAAGCCCGTGAAGTGCTGAACTGGCAGGAAGAAGAAAAAAAACTCATCAACTTTTATCAAAATATTTTTGACTAAACATCTCCATATCGTATCCTTTGATGTTCCCTACCCTGCTGATTACGGCGGTGTTGTTGATATTTTTTATAAGATCAAAGCCTTACATGAAATCGGGATTGCCGTTCATCTGCATTGTTTTGAATATGGCAGAGGAGTACAGGATGAGTTAAAGAAATACTGTACAGAAGTTTTTTACTATAAGCGGCAGGAAGGCCACAAAGGCTTCTCACTGCAACTGCCGTATATTGTGGCATCACGCAATGACGAACAATTATGGGAACGATTGAATGCAGATGAACATCCTGTATTATTTGAAGGAGTTCATTGTACTTACGGATTAACAAGTGGTGCAGTACAGAAGAAAAATATTGCTGTCCGTCTTCATAATGTGGTATATGAATACTACAAACAACTGGGTCAATGGGAATCATCACTTGTACGTAAAGCCTACATGCATCATGAAAGCCGTTTGCTTTTACGCTATGAAGAGAGATTAAAAGAGTATAATATCCTTGCAATTTCAGAAGCTGATCTGAAAACTTATAAAAAACAATTCAAGGCAAATTCAATCGTTCATCTTCCTGCTTTTATACCCAACCAGATGGTAAGAAGTAAAGAAGGCACCGGAACATTTGCTTTGTATCATGGAAATTTATCTGTTGCAGAGAATGATAAAGCAGCAACCTGGTTACTGGAAAAAGTTTTTAATGAACTGGAAATTCCATTTGTGATTGCCGGAAAAAACCCATCGGCCAAACTCATTGAACTGGCGCATAAAAAACCACACACCTGCATTGTAGAAAACCCCGGCGACACTGAACTGAATGATTTGATTCAGAAAGCCCAACTGCATATACTTCCTTCCTTTACCCATTCAGGAATTAAATTAAAAGTACTGAATGCTGTTTTTAACGGAAGGCATGTACTTGTAAATGATGAAATGATTAAAGGAACGGGATTGGAAAAAGCCTGTCAGCTGGCCAACAACCCGACAGAATTTAAGTACCAGGCATTCCGCTTATTTCACAAAGCATTTACTGCCGATGAAATACAAGTAAGAGAGGGTTTATTACAGGAACATTTCAACAATGCCAAACATGCAAAGCAGCTTATGCATGTTCTACAGTAGCATTATCCCACACTTTACCTGCTTCTGTTTTTACCATTCGTGCAGGGAATTTTTTAATCACCATAAAATCATGCGTTGCCATCATTACTGCTGTGTTGTAATCTTTTGCAACCTGAATGAGCAGTTGCATGATTTCATCGCTGGTTTCCGGATCAAGATTTCCGGTAGGTTCATCTGCCAGTATTAATTTAGGAGAGTTCAGTAAAGCCCTTGCAATATCTACACGCTGCTGTTCGCCACCACTCATTTCAAAAGGCATTTTAAATCCTTTCGATTTCAATCCCACTTTATCCAGCACATCGTTGATTTTTACTTCCATTAGGTTTTCATCTTTCCAGCCGGTTGCCTTCAACACAAACTTCAGGTTTTCATACACACTTCTGTCGGTAAGTAATTGAAAATCCTGGAACACCACACCAATACTGCGGCGGAGGAAAGGAACATTTTTCCAGGTAACATCTTTCAGGTTAAAGCCCGATACAGTTGCCTCACCTTCTGTTAATGGCAATTCACCATACAATGTTTTTAATAAAGATGATTTGCCGGTACCTGTTTTACCAACGAGGTATACAAACTCACCTTCATTCACTGTAAGGTTTACATTGCTGAGAATAAGGTTATTGCTCTGGTAAATGTTGACGTTTGATATTTCTACAATAGAAGACATATGTAAGCTTTATGCTGCAAAATAAACGGAAACAGGCGAGAAATACAGATGAAAATTTTCTTTAACTAAATTTTTAGTTGTAAAACTAATCTTTTAGTTATACATTCGGATTATGAATCCAGAAAAAAATAAACCCCTCACCAAAGCAGAGGAACAGGTGATGCAGATCATCTGGAAACTGAACAGGGCTTTTTTGCGTGAGATTGTAGAAGCAATGCCCAATCCCAAACCTCACCAGAATACTGTGGCAACCATTTTAAAAATCCTGATCGATAAAAAATTTGTTGATATGGATGTGGTTGGACGTATGCACCAATACTACCCCATTGTAGCAAAGGATGCTTATTCAAAAGCCAGCATGAAAACTTTAGTGAAAGGATATTTTGAAGGCTCTTTTACTGAAGCTGTTTCATTTATGGTGAAAGAAAACAACCTGAGTGTTGAAGAACTGGAATTGCTTTTACAAAACCTTAAAAAAACCAAGAAATGATTGCATTTGCAGAATACCTGTTGAAAGTCATCCTCTGCTCAGCTTTGCTGACGGGCTATTACTGGTTTGCCTTAAGAAACAAACTGTTTCATGCATGGAACCGATTTTATTTACTTGCCTCAGTTGTAATTGCTATTGGTCTGCCCTTTGTTAAGATTACATATTTACAGGAGGAACAGCAACAGACACAACCTGCCTACCAGGTTTTGCAAACCATAACAACCAATGAAGTATGGTTTGAAGAAGCAGAAACAGAAACAGCAACAGTAAAGCAATCACTTTTTACTGCAGAAAATGTGAGCATTGGTTTGTACTTACTCGTATCACTCATAACAATGATCGTTTTATTGATTGCTATTTTCAGAATCATCCACCTCATAAAAAAATATCAGCACTGGAAAATCAACAACCTGGTTTTTGTTGATACTGATGCAAGAGGAACTCCCTTTTCATTTCTTCGTTTTGTTTTCTGGAACAGGGAAATTGATTTCCATTCAGAACAGGGGCAGCAAATTTTTGCACATGAACTGGTACATGTAAAACAAAAACACAGCTGGGATAAATTATTCATCAATACAGTACTGATTGTTTTCTGGAGTAATCCCTTCTTCTGGCTCATCCGTAAAGAGCTGACGATGATCCATGAATTTATTGCCGATCAGCAATCAGTAAAAGATCATGATACCGCTTCTTTCGCTGCCATGATTCTTGCCACTGCCTTCCCAGGTTATAATATGCCGCTGACCAATCCATTTTTTTATTCACCTATAAAAAGAAGATTACAAATGCTGACCAAATTACAAAACCCGAAGATTGGCTATATCAGCCGCTTGCTATTACTGCCGTTGCTGACCTTTTTAGTTGTTGCCTTTGCTGTAAAAACAAAAGAAAAAACTTCACCACCTGTTACTTCAAAACTCAACCGGCAAATAACTGTTGTGATTGATGCAGGGCATGGATTAAGAAATGGTGTACCACACGGAGCAAAAGGATTGAATGGTATTACTGAAGATGAAATCAGTTTAGCCATAGTAAAAAAGATTGGAGAACTCAATAAAGATGAAAACCTGAAATTGATTTTTACCAGACCAGATGAAAATTTTGTAGAAAACAGGGAACGGATAAGAATAGCAGAAGAAAACAAGGCAGATCTGCTTATTTCCATACACGAAAGCTTCGCACCTAAGATGAAAAAAGGAAATGGGTATGTTGATAATCCAGCCAATGGCTTTGAAATATACATTGCAAAAGACGGTAATCCTAATTTATCTGAAAGCAGAGAACTCGGTTCAGCTATAGTGAATGAAATGAAAAATGTAATGACCATTAGAGAGCCAGGAGTGAAACAAAGGCAACGAGGAATATGGGTTATAGAAGCAGCGCCTTGCCCTGCTATTTTACTTGAATGTGGATTCATTAGCAATTCAAAAGATGCTGCATTTGTAACTGATGAAAAGAATCAGGAAAAGATTGCTGAAGCTGTGTTGAAAGCGATTGTGAATTATGCTGTTGTCAATGAAAAAAAAGTGAATTCTGACACACTTAAGAATAATGTAATCTCTACAGGGAATCTTACCAATTACTCTACAGGCAGTAAATATCCACTTGCTAAAAAAGGAGCAGATAAAAAAAATGGCGTGTCTGTTTCTGAGAACATTGTTTTAAAAGACAGTCCAAAAAAGGAAGACACAATACCAACATACAGAACTGTATTTACTAAAGCTGAGGTAATGCCTTCTTTTCCTGGTGGAGAAAAAGCATGGAACAGGCATATTCAAGAACAGATAGAAAAAAACATTAATGCACTCATACAAGAAGGAAAAGATGGCACATGTGAAGTTGAATTTATTGTTGACACACTAGGAAATGTTAGCAGGCTTACGGTAAAAACAATGCAAAACACAAAACTTGCAAGTGTGTTGATTGAAGCAATCGCCAAAGGGCCAAAATGGGTGCCTGCAATACAAAATAGAAGAAAAGTGACATGCTGGAAAAAAGAAAAGTTGACATTTAGTTTGCCGGATGGTGTTACAAAGTCAAAAGATGCAAACAATGGAAAGCAAAAAGAAGAAACTGAATACTGGGTTTCGATGGCAGTAAAAAACTCAAACACAATATATATTGGTATTAATAACCCATTTGTAATTTCAACAGGGAAAATCCCTGCAGATAAAATAACAGTCACTACAAACAATGGAGTAATACAAAAAAAAGATGGCCAATGGATTACAAAACCTGCATCTAAAGGAGAGGCGATAATTACCATCTCTGCAAAAACAGCCAACAAAACTACTGTGCTTCAAAAATTCACATTTACTGTAAAAAACATTCCTGATCCAGTTATTTCACTCGCCGGATCCAGAGGAGGGAGAATGTCAACAGCAAAATTTAAGAGTACAAGACAACTCGATATAGACGAAGAATGGGAAATAAAAGGATTTGTATTATATGCAACAGGTGCCGGATTTGACAAGCCAGTTTTTAAACAAGTATATGACGGCAATGTTTATAATGGTGCAATCATTTCTTTAATGAGTAGAATTGGCCCCGGAACAACTATTACATATGATGAAGTAATCGTTAAAATGAAAAAAGCAGACGTAAGGAAAGTAATCCCTGGGATTTTTGTCAACTTGTATTAGCAGTTTTCGTTGATAAGACTCAGAAATGTAAAATCTGTTTGACCCAACCCTATATTTCTACAACAGGGGGTATTATATTTGCATTGTAAAAAATTGCACTTACCCTAAACACCCTTGTATTTTATGAAAAGCTGTTTACTTGCCGTATTCCTTTTTGTTGTTTCCTCAGCAACAGCCCAAACATCAGATTCAACTGTCATCAAAAAAGATTCACTTTCTTCAAAACCCGATGTGGAGGCACAATTTCCGGGTGGCGAAAACATGTGGAACAAGTATATTCAAAAGAATGTTGAAAAAAAGATTGATGCACTTGTAGATGATATAAAAAGCCGGGGGACCACTGAAGTTGAGTTCACTGTAGCAGCAGATGGGTTTGTCTCCAATATAAAAGTTATTTCATTGGAAGGTTCAGTTTTAGCAGATGTTTTATACACCGCAATCTCAACAGGGCCAAGATGGATAGCCGCAACAAAAAATGGGCTACCCGTAGAATCTGTAAGAAAGCAAAAAGCAACATTCAAAGTATACGACGCTAAAGAAGAAAGAAAGGAAAGAAAAGAAAACAGAAGAAAAGAAAAGCTTAAAAATTAATTTCTACTCCTCCTGCTTTTATCAGCAACTCCTTCTTCTCACTGTCTTCCACCCTGCCAATTACCTGTGCATCTACGCCGAATGATTGTGCAACAGAAATCATTGCAGCTGTATCTTTTTCATTGGTGTAAATTTCCAAACGTGTGCCCATGTTAAACACCTGGTACATTTCTCTTGCATCAGCACCCGATGCTTCCCGGATCAAATCAAATATAACCGGTGGAGTAAATAAATTGTCTTTCACAATTTTCATTGGTCCGGGGAGATATTTCAAACACTTGGTTTGTCCGCCGCCACTGCAGTGAATTAATCCATGCACTGCATCAAAATGATTGGTAAGAATTTCTTTCAGCACCGGTGCAAATGTTCTTGTTGGAGAAAGCAGTAAACGTCCGATCAGTGATGTTTCACCATTCTTCAATTCAATTTCATCAGTGAGCTTGTGTTTACCGATATACACCACTTCCTCATTCAGCTTTGGTTCAAATGTTTCAGGGAAATGCTGTGCATAATATTTATTCAGCACATCATGTCTGGCGCTGGTGAGTCCATTACTTCCCAATCCGCTGTTGTAAGAAGTTTCATAATTGCATTGACCAAATCCTGCCAGTCCAACAATTACATCGCCTGCTTTTATTTTATCATTACTGATTACTTTGTTCTTTGGCCAGCGGGCTGTCATGGTTCCGTTCACTGCAATAGAACGAACCACATCTCCCACATCAGCCGTTTCACCACCGAGATAATGAATGTTCACGCCATACTCTTTCAGCTGTGCAAATAATTCAGCAGAACCATTGATGATCTGTTCCAGCACTTCACCGGGAATCAATGTTTTGTTACGGTCAACCGTACTGGAAAATAAAATATTATCATAGATCCCAACACAAAGCAAATCATCGAGGTTCATTACAATGGCGTCCTGTGCAATTCCTTTCCACACAGAAAGATTGCCTGTTTCTTTCCAGTACAGGTAAGCAAGGATGCTTTTGGTTCCTGCCCCATCGGCATGTGTAACATTTACCCAATCAGCATCTCCACCCAGGTAATCGGGATAGAGTTTGCAAAAGGCATTGGGGTACAGTCCCTGATCCAGATGCTGTACTGCTTTGTGCACTTCTTCTTTTTGCGCCGATACTCCCCGCTGATTGTATAATGACATGCTGATTGGTTTGAGGCCGCAAAACTAACACTTCCACCGTTCAAATGTGTTACTTTTGCCACTCCAAATTATGAAGGTTTACAGAAGTTTAGAACAACTGCCCGTTTTTACCAAGGCCGTCATTACCATCGGAACCTTTGATGGTGTGCATTTCGGCCATCAGCATGTCATCCGTCAATTGCTGCAGGAAGCCATTACAACCGGTGGAGAATCTGTGTTGATCAGCTTTTATCCGCATCCCCGCAAAATTTTACAACCCGAAAGACAGATTGAACAGTTAACCACTCTTGATGAACGGATTGAACTACTGAAAAAACAGGGGCTTGATGATCTTGTGGTAGTACAGTTCAATAAAACATTTTCTGAACTCACTGCTGAGCAATACATCAAAGAATTTCTTGTTGACCGTTTTCATCCATCTCTTATCATCATTGGTTATGATCATAAGTTTGGCAATAAACGTGAAGGTGATTACCGGCTGCTTGAAAAAATGGGTGAGCAATACAACTACCGTGTAAAAGAAATTCCACAACAGGTGCTCAATGAAATTTCTGTTAGTTCTACCAAGATAAGACAGGCATTGACAAATGGTCAAATTGAAACAGCCAACCAGTTACTTGGTTATTCTTATTTCTTTAAAGGATATGTAATTGAAGGAAATAAATTAGGAAGAAAACTCGGCTACCCTACTGCCAACCTGCAAATGCAGGATCCTGAAAAACTTGTTCCGGGTAATGGTGTATATGCAGTGGAAGCGCAGATTGAAGGGGAACGGAGAATGCTGAAAGGAATGATGAACATTGGCACAAGACCAACCGTTGACGGCACAAGAAGAAGTATTGAAGTGAATCTTTTTGATTTTGATGAAGATATTTACAACCGTCACTTGAAAGTATATGTAAAATATCATTTGCGCAATGAAGTGAAATTTGAAGGACTCGACAAATTAATTGAGCAACTGCATCTTGATAAAGAGAAAAGCGTTGCATTACTGAACCAATAAAAGATAAACTATGTTACCTGCAATCGACCCCACTAAAACAAATGCCTGGAAACAGCTGATAGGACATGCTGTAAAAATGAAAGAAGTGCAGATGAGAGATTTATTTAAAGCTGATACAAACCGTTTTCAGAAATTCAGCTCCTGCGAACAGGATATTGTGTTTGATTACTCCAAGAATATCATCACCGAAGAAACCATGGAGTTGTTATTGCAACTCGCAGATGAATGCAAAGTGAAAGAAAGCATCGAACAGATGTTTACCGGTGAAGAGATCAATCATACAGAAAAAAGAGCAGTGCTGCATACTGCACTCCGAAACTTCTCAGGTAAACCTGTTTTATTTGAAGGAAAAGATGTGATGCCCGATATTCAGCGTGTGCTGCTGCAGATGAAAAATTTCTGTGCAAAAATTCATAATGGCGAATGGAAAGGTTATACCGGAAAGAAGATTAAGTACATTGTAAATATTGGTATTGGCGGAAGTGATCTCGGCCCTGTAATGGTAACTGAAGCATTGAAACCTTATTGGGTGGATGGCATTCAAACTTATTTTGTAAGCAATGTTGACGGAACTCATATTGCTGAGACGCTAAAGAAAGTAACTGCAGATGAAACCCTGTTCTTAGTTGCTTCCAAAACATTTACAACACAGGAAACCATGACCAATGCACACAGTGCAAGAACCTGGTTTTTAGCTTCTGCAAAAGATGAAAGCTTTATTGCCAAACATTTTGCTGCATTATCAACCAATGAAAAAGATGTGGTGAAGTTTGGTATTGATAAAGCCAATATGTTTGAGTTCTGGGATTGGGTTGGCGGACGTTATTCATTGTGGAGTGCCATCGGTTTATCCATTGCATTAACCATTGGCTATGATAATTTTGAAGAATTGCTAAAAGGCGCTGAATACAGCGATGAACATTTCCGCACTGAAAAATTTGCAACAAATATTCCGGTGATCATGGCTTTACTTGGCACATGGTATGTAAATTTCTTCGATGCAAAGAGTGAAGCTATTCTTCCTTACGATCAGTATATGCACCGCTTTGCAGCATACTTTCAACAGGGAAATATGGAAAGCAATGGCAAGTATATCGACAGAAATGGAAACAAAGTTTCTTACAGCACCGGGCCAATTATCTGGGGCGAACCCGGCACTAATGGTCAGCATTCATTTTATCAACTGATTCATCAGGGAACACATTTAATTCCTGCTGATTTTATTGCACCAGCCATCAGCCATAACCCATTGAGCGATCATCACAACAAACTCATGAGTAACTTCTTTGCTCAAACAGAAGCACTCATGAATGGCAAAACAAAAGAAGAAGTTATCGCTGAAGGAGTGAAAGAAGAACTGGTTCCATATAAAGTATTTGAAGGCAATCGTCCTACCAATTCCATTTTTGTAAAAATGATCACTCCGTTTACATTGGGAGAATTGATTGCAATGTATGAACACAAGATCTTTGTACAGGGAGTTATCTGGAATATTTACAGCTTTGATCAGTGGGGTGTTGAGCTGGGCAAACAGCTTGCGAATAAAATTTTACCCGAACTCATTACAGAAGAGCCGGTTTCATCGCATGATGCATCAACCAACAACCTGATTAATCTTTATAAAATTTTACGCAAATAAAAAAGATCCCCGGTAAACCGGGGATCTTTTTTTTATAATCACATCATTTCATTAACTCCATAATGAAGGCGGATACTCACCTGCAGCAACCAGTGCATTTACACTTGCTTGTACACCCGGAGCATCTTCTTTGTATGTTACACCAAACCATTGTGAAGATGTTGGGATCACTTTAATCACACCCAGGTCATC
>JBEBHT010000140.1:0-9706 GCA_040081135.1 Lacibacter sp.
AAGCGTTTTCAAAAATAGACTAATAATATACCTTGAATAAGAAAAAATCCGAAATGATTGTAAATACTAAATTTGACTATGGAATTATTTAGACCCGATAAACCGGTTAGTGTAGAAAAAGAAGACTGGTTTCAACGATACACATTTGCAAAACGCATAGCAGCCATTGTTACCAACAGCCATTATCCAAAATCTCTTGTAGTTGGTATCTATGGCAAATGGGGTGAAGGAAAGACTTCTGTATTGAATTTCATACAAAATGAGATTGCCAGTTCTGCAGTTATTGTAAACTTTAACCCCTGGCTTTTTAATGATCAAAAACAGCTGCTGAAATCGTTCTTTGAAGCAATGGCGGATGCTGTGGGCAGAAAATTAAAATCCAAAAATGAAAGGATCGCAGATATTTTTACTGATTATGCAGATTCTATTGGCACTTTAGCAGAAATATGGATGCCATCTGGTATATTCTCTCTGGGTAAAAAGATTACTGAAAAGCTAAAAAAAGATTCAATAGAAGATTTAAAAAGAAAAGTGGATGAAATCATTATTGAAGCCAACATTAATTTTGTAGTATTTATAGATGATATTGACAGATTAGATGCTGCAGAAATACAATCTGTTTTTAAATTAGTGAAACTCGTTGGCGATTTTCCCCGAACTTCTTATATCCTATCGTTTGACGATGATATGATTGCAGCAGCTTTGGGTCCAAAATATGCAGACGGTGATAAAAAAGCAGGCTATAATTTTTTAGAAAAGATAATTCAGATCCCTCTGCACCTCCCTAAAGCCCAATCAAAACAATTAAGAGATTATACACTCCACTTGCTTAATGAGTCGCTAAAGGGAATTGATGTTGTTATAGAAAAAAAATCGATTGATGAATTTATCGGAAACTTTGATGAAACTTTTGCTGATGCGATAGATAATCCAAGGTTTGGAGTCAGATTAGCCAATTCAATAGGGTTTTCAATTCCTCTACTCGATGGCGAAGCAAATGTTTCTGATCTAATGACGATTGAAGCTATTAAGACATTTTTTCCTCAACTGTATCTTTTTATTCGAAATAATAGCAGTTACTTCCTTACAGCATTTTCATCCGAAGAGAGGCATTATGGGGTCCCTTCTGGTATGGGAAAATCGGAAATGAAAATGGCAATTGATGATCATTTAAAAACCTATCCGGTTCAGCAAAAGGAGAAAATACAGTTAATGTTAATGGGTTTGTTCCCCCAACTCAAAACAATATATCAAAGTTATGTCTTCCACGAATACTCATTCATGGAATGGCACAGAAAGAAAAAGATTTGTTCACCACAATACTTCTATCGTTACTTTTCCTATGTAGTTCAAAAGGGGGATATTTCAGACATTTTTTTTACTGAGCTGCTAAACGGATTAGACACTCTTTCTTTACCCGAGTTAAAAATTAAATTCAGACAGCGCTTTGAAATGGTGTCAGTATCAGATCTGATTTTTAAACTTAGAAACTGGGAGCGAAACTTTCCCCCTGAAGAAGCAATCCCATTAGCAAGAGTATTGGCATCTCTGGGCGATAAATTTGCTGACCACGACCAGGAGTTTTTAACAGCATCAACTTTTGGAATTGCAGCTTATTTTATTGGCGGTTTGATTAAAAATCTGCCTGCTGATAAGAGGTTGAATACAGCACTTGATATAATGAATGATGCTCAGCCATTATCCTTTTGTTTACAAATTGAACAGTTTCTTACAGATTCTGAACGCCACGTTCTTGATGAAAGCAGGTTATCACTTGACGATATTGCCGGCATAAGGAAAATAATAGTTGACAGATTCAAAGATCAAATGCAGGATAACAATGTATTTGATATTACTGAAGAACCATATCTTCAATTAATTGTGTACTGGTGGTTTAAATATGGAAATATTGAAGAATTGAAGAAATATATCAAAGTTGAAATGGAAAAAGATGCTGTGTTTTCTTTCAATTTACTTAAAGCATTTATCCCAACAATTACTACATTCTCTTTTGACAGGGATGGAACAAAATCTATAAAATCCGATTTTTCTGTAAATACCTATGCGGATCTTTCTCAAATTATCGACCCTGTACTCTTATTACAAAATATGGAATCTGTATTTGGGGAAATTTCTCCATCCGACAAAATACCTGCTTCAAGAACTGCATTGTCAGATATAACAATTAGAAGTGTTTTCAAAAAAGTTCATTTGCAGGCAACAAGCGGCGAAATTACTCTCCCTGCACCCTGGAGTAGTTCTATTGACATACTTAGTGAAGGGTGATTCATTCTTTCAAAAAAGTCAGATATGAAATTTTACCAATCCCTTTATATACTTACAAATACCTATGACACTATCTCATACCTGTCAGAAATAATGTTTGAAAACAATTTTCACATGCTTGACCCTGATAAGGCTGAGGAAAAAGAATTGTTTCACTATATGACCTTGTTTAAGCATTCAATCATGGAAGCTTGCTCTTTCCTCGAAGAATATCAAAACAATTTTTACCCAATGGCAGAGGAGGAATTTAAGGAAAGGGTAAAGTTTGTCAGAACTGCTGCGAAACCAATTCTTAAAAAGATTAATGAATGGAAAGATTTACAGACGATACGAAATGAATTAATTGCACATCCCTGGCGTTCAAAAAAAGGAAATGAGTTCAGTTACAAAAAAATATTCACTTACAATTCTCCCAGAAACTATATACAGTTGCAGTTTCTCAGAACCTATTTAACAATGATGATTGGTTTAATTGAAGCTGAATTTAGTCATGAGCTGTCAAATCTGCATCAGTATATGCAATCAATCCAGCCACAAAAAACACCCCCTGTAAATAATCCTGATATCTTTACTGAAATGATTGGGGTAATAACTAAAGTAAATGCAGTTTGTACAGCAAATAAAAAAACATATATTCTCGATCATAAAAAAATTGTCGGTGATATTTAAACGAATGACATTACAATTATTTTAATCATGACTGATAAATCAGTATCATCATACCATCAAATAGTCGAAGCCCTAAAAGAAAAGATACGTTTTCGCCGGATGAATGCTGTCTTAACGGCAAACATTCAGATGCTGGCCTTGTATTGGGAAATCGGCAATACAATTAAAGAACAGGAATCTTCTAAAGGCTGGGGTGCTAAAGTTGTTGAACAGCTTGCCAGGGACCTAAGAGCCGAGTTCCCGGATTTCAAAGGGCTTTCTGCCAGAAACCTTCGCTATATGCGGGATTTTTCGATAGCCTGGCCAGAACTTTCAATGTTGCAGCAGCCTGTTGCAACAAATGTCCATTCCTCAATTTTGCAGCAACCTGTTGCAAAATTACCCTGGGGTCATAATTGCCTGATTCTGGACAAATTAAAACTAAGGGAAGAAAGACTTTTTTATGCTGAAAAAACTTTGGAAAATAACTGGAGCCGTAATGTATTGGCGCACCAGATTGAATTAAAACTGTTTCAGCGTAAAGGAATGCTGCTGAATAATTTCTCTCATACACTACCTGCAGCTCACAGCGATTTAGCAATGGAACTTTTCAAAGATCCTTACAAGTTTGATTTCTTCCAGCTTTCTGAAGATGCACATGAAAGAGATCTGGAAAATGCACTTGTCGCACATATGTCGCATTTTCTGTTGGAAATGGGAAAAGGTTTCGCCTATGTAGGCCGTCAGGTTTATTTTGAACAGGGCGGGAAAGACTATTACATTGACCTGTTATTATATCATTTAAAGCTGCATTGTTTCGTTGTACTTGAATTAAAAGTAGGTGATTTCAAGCCGGAGTATACCGGTAAAATGAGCTTCTATCTTTCAATGATCGATGATAAATTAAAAACAGATGAAGACAAACCTTCAATTGGTTTGATTCTATGCAAAAATAAAAATAATGTTACAGTTGAATATGCTTTACGGAGTATTCATAAACCAATTGGCGTAGCAGACTATGAAGTGAATTTCACCAAAGCAATTCCTGAAAATCTTAAAGCTGATTTACCAACTATTGAAGCTCTGGAACTTGAATTGAAAAAGGAAGTTGAAATAAATCAAAGGCCAATTGACGGGAAAATTGAAAACCTGAAAGCTATTGTTGCAGACCTGGGCAAAGCGGAAATGCAGGAAGTAAAAGAAGATCGTTTATTATTCGAATTATTTTCTGTAACCATAATAAGTATAATTGACAGACTCAATTTAATTCTCCGGGATATTTTCCCCATGTTTCAGGAGTCCTGGATTTGCCCAATGATTAATGGAGAAGAAGAACGGCATAATGCAGCACGAAATTTTCAGCACTATCTGAAACAGCCTTTAGGAATATCAAGTGTGGGCATTTTCGCATCATTTCAGGGTTTTAAATTAGGAGGAATCAACACATTCAGCGCTGAGTATCGCTTACTGATTGATTTAGATAAATTCAAATACTCAATTGGTCCGGTCAATCCAAGAAAAGAAATTTGGATGGAAAAGTTGTATGGCGAATCCTGGACTGATACCGAATTAGATACCTTGTCAGAGCGTTGGGCTGAATGGATCATCGATGGTATTAAAGAAGATGTAGCAAATACAAAATAACTTTATTCTCATGCTTTGATAGTTTTATGGCATCCGGGTTGTGTCACTCACTTGTGCGTCCTGTTCATTGTGCATCAAACTTCCCCAAGCTCCGGCGGCTTCCGTTCTAAAGCCTGGCATTGTAAACATTGCCATGCAATCACTGTAGCCGCCTCCGCATCATCATTCTTCTTTTATTCATGTTTGATCTTCTACCGCCTCCAGGTCGCCTCCATCAGACTGCTTCGGTTCACTCCGTAAACTACGTTCCCCTTGCAGCTTCAGTCGGCCACCTTACGGCTGTCAACATCTTTCTCCGATTTGCACAACGGCAGCAGCTATCACATCATAGCGGCGGCACAGCCGACCACTTATGCTGCAATAGCAGCTGCATGTCTGCGCTTCTTTTCCATTTTGTCCCCGCAAGCGGGGATATTGATTTAGTTGGCAGCGCCGTTTCTCTCTGCTGCCAAAGTCAGGAACATAGGTGTGCAGTCTCCAGCCCTTGCCATCAAAAACACATGCCAGCCCAAAGCAGTCAATGCAATTTCATTTTTATAAAATGATTGTATTGCAATCACTGCTTTGCCCTTCAGCTCTTTCGCCTCCGGCTACAGTGTTTCGGGTGCTTCGCAGCCTGTCATGGTTTTTGGCGGCGGTCTTCCGCTGCACTCCGGCCTTGCTCTGTCTGCTGCAAAGCTTGCCAATTCACAAAGCAAGCACTCTAAGCATTGCAGCATCCAGCAGGCCTCCTGCATTTGCCGCCACCTGCCGGCCAGCCAGCCACTTTCTTTATTTGTTCGCCCCGCCTGCCGGCGGGGCTGAATAATATGGTCGTAAAAGCGTTCTGGTGTGCCTTCTCCTTGCCGCCCCTCGCCGTTCCGCTTACGCTTCCCTTTTTAGTCGGGGCGGCTGCGGCTCCCGGCCCATCCGGTCTGGCTGGCGTGGCGGACATGGTGGCGTTACGGGCGGCCTTGCTTCTGGCAGTCGTTCCTCCTTTCTTCATCCAGGCCGCCCTGCCAACTTGAATACATATCATCTGTTAAAAAATCTATGATAGTACAGAAACTGTATCATCATAATACAGGCATTGTGTAGTGGTTGACATTGTCCTTTCCCGTCTGGAAATAGAATTGCACATTTGGGTGGGCACCCCCAAGTTGAGTGCAGGCATAACTAAAAACAGAGTTATGTCACGTCAAAAGAAATCAAGTAAGAAAACAACAAATGCAACTCAAATCATTTTATTGATCATTGCTATCATTGATTTACTAAAAGAAATTTTCAGTTGCTTTTTTCATAAATAATCTTCTCTCTACTTGTGTAGTGATTTGTTGCAATTACCCTGCGGCAGTGCCATGCATTGCATGTATAACATCAGCAATGAATATAAATGAGCTTCTTTTTTACTCGTAATACACTATGGCCAGCGAAAAGGCAAGTTATGCTCTTTGCGTCGGCAAGGTCTGCACTCCATTGCATTCCGTTTGCCCTCTGGGTTTTTGCAAAAAAATCTCCACCCTCCATTTCACCTTGCTTCGCTAATATGGTTTCATTCCGGGTAGTATTTTTTGTGCAAAAAACCTTGCCTTCCTGCCCACGCCGCATTTGGGTTGCCTATCGCTGGCCAAATGTGGTGTCTTGCCGCATAGCAAAAATCAGCGTATCATTTTATGTTATATCCAATGGTTCGTTGCTATCACTCAGCTGCCTCAGTTCCTCCGCATTCATTTTTCATTCTCTGCAAAGGCAATAATGCAGGCAGGCCCGGTTTTACTCCCTGGCCCAATTCTTTTCTTGTTGTTTGCAGTAATGAAGAGTATTGTAAATTTTTCTTCTGGCTCGTTTATGGCCTGCATCAATCAGGTAAGTTTAAAATTTATCAGCGTGGCTCAGTTATTCCTTACATCAATATTCAGGATGTGCGTAATTGCATCAGGGAAGTTTCTCTTCTCATTCACCCTAACTGGTCCCGTTATCAGCAAATTCTTTCCTCACTTGAAAAATGCAGTCAGTTAAAAGCATCTCTTGCACACCAAATCAAAGCAACTGAACAGCTGCAGTCTGCATTACTTCAAAAATATTTTCAGGAGCTAAAAGAAAAATGATGGTTCAACAACCATTTTTCTTCCAGTCATATTACTGTCAGTTTCCCTTTTGCGAAACTGCAATTCCCTTATTGGGAAACCTCCGATTGTTTGGCCTTCTACATTTGTGTACACTCACACTATAATCTATGTGCAATTACAAACCTCTCTTTCACGATGTAAGTACCGGGTACGTTATTTACTGCTTCAGCTGCAATATGATCAAGACAGGTTTTGGCAATTTTGCTGTTACACTTTCCCGACAGGACTTTGCAGATTTTTTTGATTTGATTAAAAAAAATACAGCCGAACAGCTGCTCAGCAGTGACCTGTATAATAAAACAATTGTTATTCCGACTCCCTGTGAAGGAATTAAAATATTGCTCAGCCCTAAAGAACTGAATGAGTTATTTCTCATGCTTGACACAGCAGATACAGAATTGCGGTCGCAGGAACTGATCAGTTTATTCGGCAGCCATTAAGCAGTGAGCAATCTTTGACAAAAGCCCCGGATAAAACCGGGTTTTTTTTATTGATATCCCTCTGGCAACATTTCCATTTGACGGCCAACAAAACAAGCCTTCACCAAACAATTGAAAAAATAAAATATCCGCCAAGTTAGCTACGGGTCACAGCCCTTTGCGGCGCAGCATAAACACAATGCCCTGACACTGAGCCATCATTTATACAGCCGCCTGCAATCCCTTCGCTGTGGCTGGACGGTTATTTTTTTTTTCATCTTCAATTGTTTGTTATGTCAGTACTTGTTAATCGTTGGTTCGTTGGCAGCATCTGGGTTTCCTGCTGGCATGTATCACCTGGCGTATTTGTATTTGCATCACAGCTGGGCTATAGTTTTTCTTCCTCATGTGAGCCTCCTTTTTAGGGGGCTCCTTTTTTGAAACAAAAAACCCCGGATAAAAATCCAGGGCTTGCATATTACTTCGGTCACCACAACCTTGCCTGCTGGTAGACAGGCGAAGCAACTATTTTTTGATTCTCTTTACAAGAAGTTTTAATAACAACGTTACTCCAAAACTCACTACAGCGCCAATTGCAGCGAGTACTGCAGTCTTTGCAAGATCTTCGCTATTGATATTAGCGAAGATGCTGAGCAATGTTCCACCAGCCGTTCCGGCCTTTGTTGTTTTATCAAACATGATCATTCGCCCTCCACTGCAGTCTGACTGACTGCACTTATTACTCCAGCTGCAACAGCCAGGTACCCGGCAACTGTAGTAATCACTGCCGGCAATGCTACGGGTGCTGCTGCAATGGTCGTTGCAACAGCTGCCAATGCAAGCCCGATATTGCGGAGCTTCTTAAAAAATTTGGGTGTGGGTGCTTTAATACGATTTACAAGTTGTTTCATCTGATATCAGATTTTACTGTTAGAAAAACTTTTTCCTTTCTTTCCATGGCCACATAAACAAGAGCCAGTAATTTCTTTAATGCAAGGCGTGAATTATTTCCCTTGCCTTCACCAGCTAAAATGGAAACTGGTGCGATACAGCCTTTCAGTTCTTTTACAGCATCATTCGCAGGATGCATCAGGATCAATTCACGATCCTTTACATTCATCACCAGTAAATGATGCCCGAACTTTGGGCTGTATCGTTTGGTCAGCTCATACTTACCCTCAGGAATACACGATATTCTATACTGGTTGTTTTTCCAGGCCAGCTCGATTGTACTGCAGACTCGTACACCATTAAGGGAGATCTCTCCATTGGTTCCATTCGGGAAGTATGTTCTGTACAGTTCCAGTTCCATCTTTCATAGGGATTTTGGATTCTAAAAACGGGTTCCTTAATTCAAATTGCTGTTACACTACTGCACCGGAAACTTTCACCAGACTTAGTGCATTGAATGCACCATTTTTCAATGGGTACATCTGTGTATTCACTTCCTGGTAAAACTCGATACCAAGTGCCAGGAACAAGGGATGAGTGCTGTTCGCTGTAACTGCATTCGCAAGGTTGATTACAGCAGTTGCATTGTTATCCCATGGCAACACTCCTGATTCATTGGTTTCGCTCACAAAACTTTCGTTCTCAAAATCAACTTCTGCACCTGCAGAGATGATTTTAAAATGCGTTGCACCGGCTGGTGCAGCAATCATGTTCTGCGGAATGAAAGCAACGAGACCAACTGTCAATGTTCCTGCAACACGGTTAATCACCGCCGTGAAGGGTGCATACAAGGTTGTTCCGAGCTTACCGCTGATGTTAAATTCAAAACCTTCCAGCAGTTCCGCTTCGCCATCAATCACATTACGCAAACCCCTGGGGTTTGTTTCATCGAGCTTGATCACTTCCATCATTTTCTGAGTGAGGCGGCTGACCATTCTTGAATCAGCTGTGTTTTGCAGTAGTGCACGGAGTGCAGTACGCAGCGTCTTACCTGCTTTACCTGCACGGCCAAACTCTGCACCGTTTTCTCTTGTTCGTTGAAATGCCGGATCGTTTGCAATACGGTCGGCAGGGATAGAACTTTTTTCTTTCGCCAGGTATCCGTCTTTTGTTTTGTAAAACGTCACGCCACCTATCGTTCCATCCAGTTTGATAATTCCTTTTTGCTTTGCCATAAGATTTGGATTAATTTGATTTGATACATTTTGCAACTCACTTACCCGGCGCCTGATAAGTAAATTTGCATGTTAACAACACAAGTTTAGAATGCTTAGCGCAAGTAACAAAGTAACTGTTCCTTCCGTGCAGGATTATGCAACAAATGACACCATACCGCATTGTGGTTTATGCAAAAGATGTCATGAACATCACCGGCCGTAAAGAACGGGCCGCAAGAAAACTGCTTGCCCAGATCAGAAAGAAATATAAAAAGAAGAAAGTCCAGTTTGTAACTGTGTATGAGTTCTGTGAATACACAGGTATTAAAGAAGAAAAAGTGTTTCCTTTCCTAACATCCTGAAGTATGGTAAAGCCTGGTCAAAGCCTACTCAAAGGCATGAAACACATCTCTGTTGATGTTTTGTTATTGCTGTATATCATTACAGGAATGGCATAAAATATATGCTCTTTTATTATGGTATAGCATACCAT
>JBEBHT010000141.1:0-9688 GCA_040081135.1 Lacibacter sp.
AGATTGAAACGATATCAGAAATCAATCCGGTAGGTTGGCAGCTACTTTTACTTTTTAAACGAGCTGCTGTATGAATAAAAATAAACTTTTCCAATGGTCCATAGTGGCAGCCCTTGCCGGATTTATTTTTGGATTCGATACTGTTGTAATCTCCGGAGCCAATCTTCCTATTAAAGAACTCTGGCACACTTCTCCCTTATTTCACGGTTTCTTTATTATGTCAATGGCATTATGGGGTACGTTGGCCGGCTCCATATTCGGAGGCATCCCCACTGAAAAATTTGGCAGAAAAAAAGTATTGTTTTGGATAGGGATACTGTTTGCTGTTTCAGCTTTTGGCTCTGCATTGGCACAGGATCCTTATACATTTTCCTTTTTTCGTTTCATGGGTGGTGTAGGAATTGGTGTATCCTCTGTTGTGGCACCAACTTATATTTCTGAAATTTCAACGCCTGCCACAAGGGGTAAGCTGGGGGCCATGTATCAGTTCAATATTGTATTTGGGATATTGGTTGCCTTTCTTTCTAATTATTTTTTACAGGGTGTTGGTGGTGCGAACGACTGGCGATGGATGTTGGGAGTATTAGCCATCCCTTCTGTTATTTATACCGTTATGGTAATGAGTGTGCCCGAAAGTCCACGCTGGCTGGTTACCAAAAAAAATAATCTTACAAAAGCAAAAGAAACCCTGTTGCTGATTGGTGTAGAAGATGCTGATGCCGAGATTGCCTCTATCATAAAAAGTAATCAGCACGAATCACCTGCAGGGAAAACAACAAAATTTTTCAGCTCAAAGCATAAAGTTATTATCTGGCTTGCATTTCTGATTGCTTTTTTCAACCAGTTGTCGGGGATTAATTTCATTTTATATTATGCCCCTGAAATACTTTCTAAAATTGGTTTAGGCGCAAAAGATTCACTCTTAAATTCCATTGCCATTGGGGGTACGAATCTGATTTTCACGTTTGTTGGTTTGTATCTTATTGACAGGTTGGGTAGAAAAAAATTACTGCTTATAGGTTCGCTTGGGTATATACTGAGTCTTTCTATGGTAGCAATCTGTTTTGCTTTTCATGCAAGTCCTGTATTATTAATGAGCTATTTGCTGTTGTTTATAGCGGCACATGCAGTTGGTCAGGGTGCTGTAATCTGGGTGTTTATTTCAGAAATCTTCCCCAACAAAATCAGAGCTACAGGGCAATCATTTGGCGCCAGTGTACATTGGGTATTTGCGGCTATCATTACGCTGGTCACTCCATTTTTTCTTGATGATAAGAAAGGAATTTTCAAAGATAACCCTTGGCCCATTTTTGCATTTTTTGCCGGCATGATGGTTTTACAATTGATATGGGTACTCACTAAAATGCCTGAAACAAAAGGTGTGTCATTGGAAGAATTAGAGAAAAAATTAGCCATTCAATAAATCAATCAAATGAGCAGCAAACGTAAACATGAAGTGGTTTGTTTTGGAGAAATTCTCTGGGATATACTTCCAACGGGAGCGAAACCCGGAGGAGCCCCTATGAATGTGGCGTATCATTTACGCAAATTAGGAATAAGCCCGGCATTGATAACAAGAATTGGAAAGGATCAGTGGGGCAGGGATCTTCTTACACTGATGAATGAACAACAGATCAGCACTGATTTTTTTCAGGTGGATGAAAGCCTTACAACAGGAGTTGTTAATGCAAAGATCAATTTAAATAATGAAGTCACTTACGATATTGTAAAGCCTGTAGCCTGGGATAATATTATGTGGCAGAATGGAATGGGTACACTTATTTCTGAGGCAGCGTATTTTGTTTTTGGAAGCCTTGCTTCACGCAGTGAGGTATCCCGGAATACACTATTTCAATTAATTGAAAAAGCAAACTACCGTGTACTTGATATTAATCTGCGGGCCCCACATTATTCGAAAGAAGCTGTAGAACAACTCATGGCAAAAACAAACCTGCTGAAGTTAAACCATGATGAATTAAAACTCATCGGAAGCTGGTATACAAATGCAGGATCAGATATTGAACTCATACAGGCTATCCTTGGTAAATACAATATTGATAAAGTTGTTGTTACAAAAGGTGCAGAAGGAGCAATTCTCTTTTGTAATGATGTTTTATATTCTTATCCAGGAATAAAAATTAAAGTGGCAGATACTGTTGGAAGCGGTGATTCTTTTCTGGCCGCCTTGTTACAGGGATTTATCAACAATAAAAAACCGGAACAGGCTTTACAGTTTGCCTGTGCAGTTGGTGCTTTGGTTGCAACTTATAGCGGAGCATGTCCTGATTATAATCCTGAAGAAATCAATCAACTGCATATTGAAACTGTATAAACAAACAAGCCATTTTTTAATAAAAATGATATGACCAATTATTTAAAACTAAACACAACGATTATGAGGAAGCTTTTTTTCTTGCTGCCACTTTTGCTGCTGGCTGTTTTCACATTTGCCCAGCAAAAAACAATCACCGGTACTGTTGTTGGCAAAACAGATAAAGTACCACTTGCAGGGGTTACAGTTACTGCAAAAAGTAAATCTGTAATCACTGATGCAAACGGGCGTTTTTCAATTGAGGCATCTGTGGGGGATAACCTGGTTTTTACTTATGTAGGGATGACCTCAGTAACAATTAAAATCACAAGTGCATCCGAACCACTATCAGTTGAATTGGAAGAAGGTGTAAAAGAAGGTGAACAGATTGTAGTTGTTGGGTACAGTACTCAACGGAAAGTTGACTTAACCGGAGCTGTTGCTGTAGTAGATCTGAACCCGGTTAAGAATAACAGTTCAGGAAATACAATGCAGGCATTACAGGGTCGTGTAGCCGGCTTGTACATTGAAAAAGATGGTTCTGTAAACGGATCGAACAGCCGGATCTTAATTCGTGGAGCAAATACGCTTGGCAATAACGATCCGCTTTATGTGATTGATGGTATCCCTACAACAAGACCGGAAGTATTTCAAAATATGAACCCTGCAAATATTGCTTCAGTGCAGGTTTTAAAAGATGCGTCTGCTGAATCTATTTACGGCGCACGTGCCTCTAATGGGGTTATTATTGTAACAACAAAAAGCGGCGGCAATACAAATGGGAAAGTGAATTTTCAATTTAGTACAAGTTTGTCTACGCAGTCAGAAAAATCTATGCGCTTCAAAATGCTGAACTCTATTGACAGAGGCAAAGCATTATGGCAGGCTTCTGTAAATGATGGACAGGATCCTGCAGCAGGGTATGGTGAAATTTATGCGTTTGACTGGAATAACAATTATACAAATCCGGTATTGAACAATGTAACGCTGAAACCATTTGTTGGTGGCGATCAAAACACACCTGCAGGTAATACTGACTGGCAGGATGTAATGTATAAAACGGGTATTGTAACCAACAATAGTTTAACAGCTTCAGTTGGGAATAAGAACTCTTCTGTTGAAATAAATTTTGGATACCTTAAGAATACAGGCATGTTAAGGTTTACAAGCTATGAACGTTTGAGCGGCAGTATTAATGCCCTTACAAAGTCGTTTAATGATAAAGTTTTATTTGGACTCAATTTACGAATAGCCAATTCAAATGAAACCTTAACAGCCAGAGACCTTGGAGGTGCTGCCACTACATTTCTGGCAGTTACATTAGCACCTACCATTCCGGTTTACCAGAAAGATGGCGTTACCTATGCAGGAGAATTGGGAGCAGGTTATTCTGACAGAAACAATCCGCTGCATATGCAGGACCTGGCAAAATGGAATAATGCGAACCGCTTGAGTTCATTCGGGAACGTATTTGTAGAAATTCAACCCATCAAAAATTTATACTTCAAATCAAATATTGGTGCTGATAATGCTACGTATTTAAACAAAATTATTACACCAACATTTACCGAAGGTGCATTAAGCCGTACTACAAACAGTTTATCGTTTGATCAGAATCATTATTTAAGTATTACGTTTTCGAATACTCTGCGGTATAATTTAAACCTGAATGAAAATAACCGTTTCAAGTTTCTGATTGGTACAGAATACATTAAAACTGATTTAAATTTCCAGAATACCAAAAAGGAAGGTTATGCACTTCAAACAGAAGATTATTTTACGTTGAATGCAGGTACGGGTAATACGACTGTTACAGGAGGTTCAACCGGGAATAGATTGTTTTCACAATTTGCAAGAGTTGATTACAGTTTTTCTGATAAATATTTAGCAGCAGTTACCATTCGCCGTGATGGCTCATCCCGTTTTGGTGCAGACAATCAGTATGGTATTTTCCCTGCTGCGTCTGTGGGCTGGAGAATTGACAGGGAGAGTTTCATGAAAAATATTAAATTTTTTAATGAATTGAAACTACGTGCCGGAGTTGGGCGTGTAGGTAATCAGCAAATTGGTGACCTGGCACGTTTTGGTTTGTTTGATACAAGATATGGTACAACATTGTCACAACTTGTTGGTGGATTCTGGGAACAGTACATGAATATTGGTACAGCTTACTCTCTTTCAGGTGGTAACACTGGTACGCTTCCTTCAGGGTTTGTACAAATACAGGCTGCCAACTCAGGTTTAAAATGGGAAACAACTGAAGAGTTGAATATTGGTGTTGATTTTTCAATATTCAACAAATCCATCTTTGGTTCGTTCGATTATTTCACACGCAATACAACCGGTATTTTAATTACTCCACCTGTGGCATCAGCTTTGGGCGAAGGTCAATCAAAGGCTGTTAACGGTGCATCAAAAAGTAATAAAGGCTGGGAATTTGTAGTTGGATATCAGGGTGAAAAATTTGGAGACTTTGTGTACAGTATAAGATTGAATTTTGCTCATTTCAGGGATAAAATAACAGCGTTACCTGAAAATGTACGCCCGGCATATGCAGGCAATCTTGTAAATACAATCATAGGTCATTCACAGTTTGATATTTTCGGATATAAAACAGCCGGACTGTTTCAATCACAGGCAGAAGTAAATGCTGCTCCAACTCAGATTGGTGCAGGCCCCGGCAGAATCCGTTATGTAGATATCAATAAAGACGGAGTAATTAATGATCTTGACAGAACATGGATCGGCACCACACTTCCAGCCCTTGAATATGGTGCAAGAGTAGATTTGAGTTACAAAAATTTTGATTTGGCCATCTTTGGTTCAGGCGTTGCAGGAAGAACAGGATTTGATGTGTATACACTGTTTAATAACCTCATGAAAAGCAGGGAAAATGTAGGCCCCGGCGTATTCAATGCATGGACAGCACAAAATACAAACACTAACGTTCCTGCTTTAACACTGAAAGATAACAATGGCGAAGGCCGTACTTCTGATTATTTTATAGTGAATACATCTTATTTCAAAATGAGAAATATTCAATTGGGATATAATGTTGTACCAAAGGCTGTCTTTTCAGGAATACGCTTTTATGCAATGGCTGAAAACTTATTCCGCATCAAAAGCAAAAGCTATTTAAGTCCAGATCCTGAAAGAATCGACCTGGATCCGGTTCCCATACCAAAAACTTTTACAATTGGTATTAACGCATCATTTTAAGAATTAAAAACTAAATCAAAAATGAAAAAGATTATAATAATTGCTTTTATCACATCGGGACTGGTAATGTTCAGTTCATGTAAAAAAGTGTTGGACTATACGCCAACTGGTGTATTGTCATCATCCGATTTAACATCGCCAGATGCAATTGAAGGACTTGTTACATCAGCTTATTCTGCAATTGGTAATGGAGATATGATAGGACCCATCTACAGCAATTGGGTATACGGAAGTGTACGTTCTGATGACGCTTACAAAGGCGGAGGCGGTACAGGTGATGTTGGTGAAATTGATGCCATGGAACATTACAACCTGGTAACACCAACAATGGATGCATTTGTTTTCCGCACATGGAAAAATTTATTTAAATCGATCGGCAGAGTCAATGTTGCACTTCGTGCGGTTAATTCACTTTCTGAAACGACATTCCCCAATAAAAAAATACGATTGGCTGAATTGCGGTTTCTGAGAGCGCACAGTTACTTTACGATGAAACTCCTGTACAAGAATATTCCCATCTTTGATGAGACTGCAACAGATGAAGAAATCCTGAAAGTTTCAAATGATTTGTCAAATGAAGATTCATGGAATAAAATTGCTGCTGATTTTCAGTATGCAATTGACAACTTACCTGTAACACAGTCACAAATTGGAAGGGCTAATAAATTAGCAGCCCAGGCATACTTAGCAAAATTGCGATTGTACCAGGCATATACACAGGATGTAACTCATCATGTAACCGGTATCAATGCAGCAAGATTGCAGGAAGTTGTTACATTAACACAGGCAGTTATTTCTTCAGGTAAATATTCCTTGAGCAGTGATATCGCCAATAACTTTTTGCCTGAAACTGAGAATGGCCCCGAATCAGTTTTTGCCATTCAGTTTACAATCAATGATGGTACAACTGCCGGAAGATTGAGTTTTGAAGATGGGTTAAATTATCCTCATGGTGCTCCACAGTATGGCTGCTGCGGTTTTCATGCTCCCAGTCAAAACCTGGTAAATGCACACACTACTGATGCAAATGGATTGCCCAATTTTACAACTTTTAATAACAGCATTGCCAATCTTAATACTGCAACAGTAGATCCACGTCTTGATCATACTGTTGGAATTGACGGACATCCGTATAAGTATGATAACACGAAACCTTTCAGTAACAGTTGGGTTCGTGATGCCGGTGTATATGGTAATTTTCATACCATGCGTAATCAGCAATTAGCAAGCAGTGCATCTTATTTTAAACTCGGGCCATTTATGGGTACGGCAAAAAACTATGATATTCTCAGGTACGATGATATTTTATTGATGCAGGCAGAAGCATATATAGAGTTAGGGCAACATGCAAATGCTTTACCATTAATTAATCAAATCAGGGCAAGAGCTGCGGCAAGTACTGCAAAACTGAAAAAAGCAGATGGCAGCTTCCCTTCAAATTATAATACCCAATCATATCCTGCAGCGGGCTGGACGCAGGCCTATGCCCGTACTGCTTTGCAATGGGAAAGACGATTGGAATTTGCAACTGAGGGAGCACGCTTCTTTGATTTGGTAAGGTGGGGGATTGCTGCCCAGTCTTTAAATAACTACATCAGCATTGAGAAAACGAGAAGGTCATTTTTATCAACGGCTGTATTTACAGCGGGAAGAGATGAATACCTGCCTATTCCTCAATCAGAAATTACATTCACTGATGGTTTGTATAAGCAAAACCCGGGGTATTAATAAAGGACGATTATCTGGTAATTTAGAGCAGTTAAATGAATTTAAAATATCAAAGGAAGAAAAAGTGCCAGAGATATACAGGAAGAAAGTTGTTTTAAATCTATGTATTGCAATAAGCAATCGTTAGATCTGTTAAATTCGGAGGGGGTTTCCACTTCCTCCTTCTTTTTTTGAATGAATATTACTAATAGAAGATTATTATGAAAAGGAAAAAATCAATAATTCTTATTTGCTCATTAATAACAGGATTATTTTTTAGCACAGTTTCAGCTCAATCGAAAACTGAATGGATGAATGAACAATACAGACCACAGGTTCATTTTTCACCAGCGGCAAACTGGATGAATGATCCTAATGGAATGGTTTATTACAAAGGAATTTATCATTTATTTTTCCAGTATCATCCGTCCAGTTCAATTTGGGGGCCTATGCATTGGGGCCATGCTACAAGCACGGATCTTATTCACTGGAAACATGAACCAACAGCAATATATCCTGACAGTTTAGGTACTATTTTTTCGGGTAGTGCAGTAGTGGATAAAAATAATACCTCCGGCTTTGGCAAAAAAGGACAGATCCCAATGGTTGCCATCTTTACACATCATAACACAAAGGGTGAGAGAGCAGGAAAAAATGATTTTCAGAACCAGAGCATAGCGTACAGTCTTGATGAAGGAAAATCATGGACAAAATATGCAGGCAATCCTGTGTTAAAAAACCCGGGTATAACAGATTTCCGTGATCCTAAAGTAATGTGGTATGAAGAAAGTAAAAAATGGATCATGACCCTGGCTACAAAAGACCATATCACTTTTTATTCTTCAAAAAATCTGAAGCAATGGGTAAAGGAAAGTGAATTTGGATCAGCAATTGGTGCACATGGAGGTGTTTGGGAATGCCCGGATCTTTTTAGTCTCAACTACCAGGGAAAAAAGATTTGGGTATTGCTGGTAAGCATTAATCCCGGTGGCCCAAATGGTGGCTCTGCCACTCAATATTTCACAGGTAATTTTAATGGCAAAACATTTACAGCATTTCAAACAGATACCAGGTGGCTAGATTATGGCACTGATAATTATGCAGGAATCACATGGTCCAATACCGGAAACAGAAAAATTTTTATTGGCTGGATGAATAACTGGCAATATGCAAATGTGGTTCCTACAACTCAATGGAGGGGAGCAACTACTTTACCAAGAGAGTTAGCTGTTCAAAAAGTGGACAATCATTATTATATCGCTTCCCTGCCGGTGAAGGAATTAAAACTGATACAAAACAAAACAAAGCTGATTGAGAATATTAAAGTTGAAAATTACAATCTTACTGCAAACACAGGTTCATTGAATGGTCCCGTAATGGTTCAACTGCTTACTGACAAACTGGAAAGTTTTAATTTCATCCTTTCAAATGAACTGGGAGAGCAGCTGGTTGCGGGATATGATAAGCCAACAAATCAGTTTTTTATTGATCGTACTAAATCAGGCAATACAAGTTTTGAAATAGGATTTGCAGAACGCCATACTGCGCCAAGAATTTCAAAACAGCCAGGCAGCAGAATTACGTTGGTTATTGACCGTGCTTCCATAGAATTGTTTGCAGATGATGGTCTTTCCGTAATGACGGATATTTTTTTCCCGAATAAACCATTCAATCAAATTCATATTCAATCGCAGAATAGGCTGCTGATAAAGAAACTTGAATATACCGGGTTAAACAGTATCTGGCAAAACAGGTAAAAGTAAAAGTGTAAATCATTCAGAAATTTTATATAAGTGAAAACTAAAGTGTTTTTTTTATTTCTGATCATTTCAGCAAGGATTTCCGCACAAGGGCCTGCTGAAATTGTTCCGGCATTTAAACTCTACAAACAGGATAAAAGCATTTTTACGAATACGAACCTGGCTCAGGGTAAAATGTTGTTTTTTGTTTTCTTTGATGCAACCTGCGATCACTGCCAGCATGCATTTCAGTATATGAATCAGCATCACCGGGAGTTTGATAAAGCAGCTGTATATTTTATTACAATCGACAATCCTGCCACCACGGCCATATTTCTGAATAAATATGGGAATAACCTGAAAGGCAAGAGGAATAGTACGTTCTTACTTGATCTGAATAATGAGTTTATTAAAAAATTTAAACCAAGAAAGTACCCATCCATGTTTTTATATTCAGCTCAAAAGAAATTGATATTGTACGACGATGATGAGCAGAATTTATTCCGGTTTACGCAACTGATAAATGCACCGGGCAGATAACGGAAAAGTTTATGGTAATCTTGTTTAAAGAATCTTCCCCGTATTGTACAAATGTCATAAACTTCAGCCGGTATAAAAGGTCATTTTTGATAAAGTATGATCCAAATGGAATCTCTCTAATTCAGCAAGTCAAATTGTCTGACAGTCCTGTATGGCTTAGAAGCTGTCTCTT
>JBEBHT010000142.1:0-9607 GCA_040081135.1 Lacibacter sp.
GGGTTATGTATTAATAAAGCAGATTTGCATTAGCTATGAATAGAAATTAAATGAGTCTGTATTTTAGAACAACTTCAAAACATATAAAGTAATTTCTTCTTCCGTTCGTCTTCTTATATGTGAATCTATTTTTCATTTAAAACAAAAGACGATGTACAATCAGTCACACGCCGCAAAAGGCGATCATTACGGAAGCAGCAAACGGCACCTGCTTTACCGTTCATTACAAAGAGCCGCTGTAAACATTTACAAAACAGAAACCAGTTATGAAATGCTGGTATTTGCACCGGGCCGCATCAAAGAAAATTTTGCGGTGAATGTAAAAGGAAATGAATTAGTTGTTTCCTATTCACCTCCGGAAGGATTTCCAAGATTCGATTGGGTGTTGCGTGAATACAGCAGGGGAGGTTTTGTACGCACATTTACGCTGGATGAAACCATTGATGCTTCTGCTATTTCAGCAAAGTATGAAGATGGTGTATTGCAGGTAACCCTACCTGTAATTGCAGGTGCACAAACAAAAGAACAGGAAATTAAGATCAGTTAAACTTTGATTTTTCCACCTGTCGTCGGACAGGGGTTTTAAGTTCAAGGCGGTTCCGCATCTGCAGGACTGCCTTATTTTTTAAAAGGCTTCACCAAACTGCAGATAAAAACCCTGGTTGCCTTTTCCTTTTCCAAATCCATAATCCAAACGGATATGCAGTTTTTCATTTTTGTTTACAGCAAAACGTAAACCAGCACCATAAGAGTATTTAAGGTTCTGCATAGAAACTGTACTGAATTTTCCTGCTACATCACCTAAACCAGCAAACCCAACTGCACTGAAGCGTTTATAAACAGGCACCCTGTATTCGGCCTGTACACTCAGTAAATGATTATCACGGTAACGGCCACTGTAATACCCCCGCATTCTGTCTGATCCGCCCAGTGAGGCAAGACTTCTGATTGGCACATCCGTTCCTGTATTAAAAAATCCATAGGCCTGTACAGCAAGTATTTGTTTTTGAATGATGCGTTTATACCATCGGGCATCAATAATCATATTCGTGTAACGCTGATCAGATAAAAGAAGATTTGTAAAATGGATGGCCTGCAGGGAAATATAATTTCCTTTCGTTGGCCAGAATGTATTGTTGCGGGTATCCCAGGAAAGACTTAAACCCAAACCTGAAACCTGGTAAGGTGTTCTGCCTGCAACATTTTGCTGATCGAACAAACCTCCCTGTTTAACTCCAATGCTGATGACACGTTGAAAATCGTACATCATTCCAATAAAAAATTTATGAGCAATTAAGCGTTCACCATGCAGGTGAATATAATACTGCTTGAAAATATATTCTTCTTCATCACTGTTTTTAGTTTGATTCCCCAACCCCCAGAATTTATCCGGAAAGGAACTGAATGAAAGATGACTGTTCAGCACATATCGTTCGCCGGGAAAAAATACAGGCCCGTTGATGGTAAATAAAAACTGTTTGCGTAAAGAGTAACTGCCAAGAAAACGGATAGAAGAAGTTCGGGTAATGGAATCTTTTTTTCTTGTTGTGTAGAACGTATATGTACCTCCTGCACCAAATGACCAGTCTGTTTCAATAGAACGTGAAATAACAGGTAATGCAATGAGATGATTTTTATTTTTCAATGAATCAGCATCCTGCGCATACAATACTGAACAGAACGTCAACAGGGAAAAAATACAAACAACAGGAATGCTTTTCATTTGCTGTTGCTGCATTGATCAGTTTGTTTGGGAAATTTGAAGGAATGCTTTTCCTAGGTGTTTACTGATATCGCCTGCAATCATTGCTTCCTGCGATAAATGAGCTGCAGCAATATCACCTGCCAATCCATGCAGGTAAACGCCCAGCACTGCGGCTTCTTCGGCTGAATAACCCTGTGCCAGCAACCCGGTTAAAATTCCTGTGAGTACATCACCACTTCCTGCAGTTGCCATTCCTGAATTACCGGTGCTGTTAAACCAGGCATTACCGTTAGCACAGGCAATGAATGTATGATGACCTTTTAAAATAATTACACAATTCAGTTCTTCTGCTTTTTTCAATGCTAATTCTTTCCGTTCAAAATCATTGGCAGTTGTCCCAAACAGTCTTTCAAATTCTTTTGGGTGAGGGGTGAGGATACAATCTTCATGCAGATGTGTTGCCAGATTTTTTTTGATGGATAATAAATTCAATGCATCAGCATCAATCACTATTGACTGATGTGCTTCATGTAATAACTGCATCAACAGATCAGCTGTTGTTTCATGCAATCCAATTCCGGGTCCAATACCAATGGCAGCATAGCGCATTAAATCTTTTGGTAAGGCTGCTATGAGAAGTTGCTCCGTATCTGCATCAATCATTGCTTCAGGAATTGAAGATTGTAAAATTTCAATTCCACAGGCTGGCGCATGAACAGTAACCAAACCAACACCGCTGCGCAAACATGCTTCGGCACTTAAAACAGCAGCACCCATTTTTCCATAGCTACCTGCAACAAGTAATGCATGTCCGAAATGTCCTTTGTGTGAAAATGCTTTTCGTTTATGATAAATTTGTTGGATGATTTCGTGATCAATAAGCTGTGCAGCAGCAATGGTGTCCTTATAATAACCCGGATGCAAACCAATGTTGAGTAAATGCACTTCGCCACAGGCTTCTTCATTTTCAGGCATCAGGAAACATTCTTTATATACCTGGAAGCTCAGAGTATACTGTGCATGTATTACCGTTGCATCTTTACAACTTTTATCAGAAATCATTCCGGTAGGAATATCAATGGAAATAACGGTGGCGGGTGAGTGATTGATATGGTTGATCAGATCAGCAGTAATTCCATCAGGTGTTTTGTTGAGACCGGTGCCGAACATGGCATCAAGCACTGTATCATCTGCTGTTAATAAAGGAAATGCTTCTGCTGTTTGCAGGAAATAAATAGCTGTTGTTACCTGGTGCAGACGATGCAAGTTGACCTGGAAATCATCTGTGCCTTTATGACCAAATTCAAGAATGTAAACACTTACTTTACATCCCTTCTGTAATAATAATCTTGCAATAGCCAATCCATCGCCTCCATTGTTTCCTTTACCGCAAAAGATATGCAGTGGCTGTTTTGCATGATGATTATGAATTAGCCATTCTGCACTTTTTACAGCGGCTCTTTCCATTAAATCAACAGAAAGCACAGGTTCCTGCTCAATGGTAAAAGCATCCCATGCCCGGATTTGATCGGCTGAAAAAATCTTCATGTAATAAAGTTAACTCAACAATAATGAAAATAAAAAGGCCTGATAAAAAATCAGACCTTTCGAGACCAAAGAGAACCACAATTATTTTTTAAGAAATGAAAAGCGAACTGATACAGCAACGGTTGATGCCCTGAAACGAACTGCGTTAATAACTGTTAACTCGGGTTTCCAGTCAATGGATAAATTAATTGGTACTTCTGAAAACTGGTAGTCTACACCGGCAATACCTGTAATGCCAAGATTGTCTACACCTTTAAACCCAACAAAAGCACCGCCTCCATAATACCAGGAAAGATTCTGAATAGCAGGAATTGGGTTAAAGATTTCATACAGTACTGCTGCAGAAGCAGGGTTTTGCAGATTGAGAATTCCTTCAACTGCTTTGTTGCCACTAAAATGATAGCGGTATGTAAAGCCGGTTGAAACAACCTGGTCGGCACTTCCTAAACGTACACCCAACTGGTGAGTGTATTGCGCATCTGCCTTACTGCAAAAAATAAAAACGGATAGAGTAGTTATTAATGTAAGTTTATACATATTGGTTATTAAGTTGTTTTCAATCCTTCGAAAATGATGCCAATGAATTTTATTTTTTCCTTTTATGAAAATTTTAAAAAAGGCAAAAGAACAGGATTGCAAATGATAGACGCAAACATAACGTTCAGGTAACTGTTTACCTGTGTGAAAGAATCCTTAAAGTAGAAAGTAAGAAAATAGAGAATGCTGTTTATCAGAGAAACAACTCCAGTTTATTTTTTGGCCGTTTGTTTTCCAACCATTGAAAAGCAGGCAATTTTTTTTGATCTTCAGGTAACTGGCGAATAGGGAAGGTGGTTCCTTTTACAGAGCGGGTGAATTTTACTTTTTTCGCTGCCTTGTTTGCAAAATACATATCAATCATATCGGCAGTGGTGCGGTTCATACCAACAAAAGCGCTGTCATTATCCTGTGCGTAATAAATACTTTCTGCTGTTCCTTTCGCTCTTACATAATCCAGTTCGCCATCATTAAAATATCCATTGATGGTTCGTCCCCTGATCTGGTTAAAGAAGCCCGCAGTTTCTTTTACGTTCTGGATCATCAATCCATTTTCAAACACATATAAGCGCTTCGGCTTTTTATTTTCTGTGTATACATAAATAGTGTCGCCGGTTATCTGGCTTCCTTTGCTCCATGCAATCGGGTCATGATATAATTCAAACACACTGTCTACACCCGAATAGAACATACTGTCTGCCACTGCCTGTAATGAATCATTAAAAATACGCACATGCCTGAAGGCAGTAATAAAGCGCATGGTATCTGTTTCTTCTTTGGGCCGTATCTTCTTTATGATTACAGAATCTGTTGGAGCAATCGCAATGCTGTCTTTTTTTATAACAGGAATAGAATCTTTTTGAAGAACAGGCCGCTGCCTGTTTTTTATAAGAGGTTTTGTAATTGCAATACTGTCTTTTTTAACAAGATTTGAATCTTTCACAAGAACAGGTGGTACAACCGGCGCAATGGCTATTGTATCTTTTTGAATGATAGCAATTGTATCTTTCTGAACAATAGCTATGGTATCGATTATTACTACAGCATTTGAATCTTTCAGTATTACAGCAACTGTATCCTTTGAAGCCAGTAAGGAATCAACTTTAATTATGCTGACTCCTTTTACTGTATCAAAGGCTTTGATATAACCGCTTTTCATCGTTGCCAAATCTTTTACGAGTCCTGAGTAAATCGTATCTGCAGCTATGTAAATGGAATCTTTTTCCTGCACGACCACCATTACCGGTTTTTCTGTTGCCAGGAAATTCTTTGTCAGTTTATTAAAGAATACACGGTTGCTGAAAAGCATAAAGCCCTGTGAAGTGTCTCTGTATTGAACATTTCCTTTTGCTTCACCAAAACCTGTTTTATCATCAAAAGCAAAATCATCTGAAACCATGTAAGAGGTACTGTCCTGCATAATAGAACGGCTGCCGAATTTTGCTTTCTTCAGTTTCAGATCATAATAACCTTCTTTTGTATTAATGATTGATTTTCCTGTTTTGATGGTAGTGGGGGCAATAAAGGTTGCAACCTGGCTGGTTGTATTATATAATAAAGAATCACTTGCCAGTGCCACTTCAGGATCACTCATTTTTACGTTGCCAATAAAATAAATGTCTTTAATATCAGCATAATAAAATCCTTCCTTGCTGGTAAGTGTTGTTTGTTTACTTTCTATTCTTCCTCCATTCCTGTAAGTACCCACTTTACCATTCATATCATAATCCATGTCCTCCGTGTATAAGATACTGTTGCCATCACTGAGTTTTACCTTATCCTTAAAGGTTGCAAGTTTCTTTGTTCCGTCGTATTGCAGGTATTGGGAATAAATATTGGTAGAGTCAGCATCTTTGATGTGCACATTGCCATAGGCCTGCATAAAGTTGGTCTTTTCATTATACACCACACTGTCGGCTGTGAAAATGGTAATGCCCTGCCTGATTCTTACATTGCCTTTTAATATCTGCAGTTGTGTGGCAGAGTCAACTGTTTTGAAGAAGAACTGATCTGCATTTAATATTTCAACCACTCTCACCGTATCACTTGTTTGAGAGGGACGGGGAGGAGGTGATTTCTTTTGTGCCTTCACTGTACTGAAACACACAATCAACAAACACAACAGGCCTATGCGTTGCACGTAATTTATTTTTGATTGTTAATGCTATCGGCCAAAGGAGCTTTGAGCGGTTCTGTTTTGTCTTTTTTACCAAATACAGAAACACTTACATAGCGTTTGGGGTGCAGTTTAAAATCATCCAGCAGAATATTTAAACTCCTGCTTGTATTCTGGAGGTTGTTGTACAGTTTGGGATCGTTGATCAGTAATCCAAGCGTACCATCACCTTTGTTTGCTTTCTGTAAAATACCCTGTAACTGTGAAATAGTATTATTGAGATTGGCAACGGTTTCTTTTAATTCAAGTTCTGAAAGTTTTTGTGAAGTATTTTTCAGGTTCTCAATGGTTGTGTTCAGTTTTTCGTTGTTGCCATTAAGGTTGGTGGTAAAGGTTTCAACATTGTTTAAGGTTTTTGCCAGTGCACCATTTTTGCTGTTCAGCATTACCGTTAAATCATCGGATGTTGTTTTTAAATTGCCAATAACAGCTTTCAGATTTGCTTTTGTATGTTCATCAAACACACTGTTGAGATTACTCAATACCAGTTTCAGTGAATCAATTGCCTGTTTTACATTCGCCATAACAGGATCAACGCTTGTCATTACTTTGGATAGTATATCAGGGTTACTGCTGCTCTGAAGTGTATCGCCAAAAGAAATAAAGCTGGTGGCATTTCCGGGAAGTACACTGATTGAAGCACTCCCTGTAAGGCTACTGTTGATCACAGCAACTGAATTCTTTGGTATATTGATTTCTTCAGTCATGTTAATGGTCACAATTACTTCGCTCACATCTTTATCCATATTGTCAATCTTGTACACATTACCGATACGGAAGCCTTTGATCTTTACCATATTTGAAATTTCCAGCGCACCAACGTCGGCAAAGCGGGCATAGATCACATTTGATTTTTTAAGAAGACTTTTTCCTTTCAGGAAATTATATCCCAGCACCAGTAAGGTAACGGCAATAACGGTTAAGGCGCCTACTTTGGTTTCGTTTGAAACTTTCATCATTGTTAATGAGTTTTTCACTGAAACCTGTGAATAGATGGTTCAGTACGGGTCAAAAATAAGAAATGTTTACCCGCTGCAAAGAAGATAGATAGAAACTCACGTTAAAATCTCCTGCAACGATTACTTTTTACCGTTATTGGTATTTTGAACAGTGGGCGTTTTTTCCACCAGGTCTTTGTATCGTTTAATGGCCCTTGTAATGCCTTCTGCCATTGTTTGCTGTCCTTCAGGGCTCATTAAAAACTCTTCCTCGGGACGATAGGATAGAAAGCCTAACTCTATTAATATACTGGGCATATTGGTTGCCTGCAATACCCAGATACCTTTCTGACGTTGTTTTACCCCACGGCTGAAACGGCCAATGTTTACAAACTCCTCTTCAGCAAGTGAAGCGAGCTTAACGCTGCTGGAAAAGAATTGCTTGGTCCAGAGGGCTACCCGTTGTTTCACGATTGGGTCATTAATATCAGTTACAAGTGTACTGTCATCTGTTTCGTTCTGGAATACATCACCGTTTTCCATAATGATTTCCTCCTTATCATCGGTTTTATGTGCAGCGAACACATAAGTCTCTGTGCCATTGGCAGGGTTTGGATGATAATAAGTCCTGTAAACAGGAACCGTTCTTGTTTTTTTAATCTTCTTCCTTTTCTTTCCTTTTCCTGTATACACATAATAGGTTTCTTTACGGGAACCTTCACGCTTTACTTCTCTCAGTTTAGGAGCAGTATTACAATGGATGGAAACAAATAGATCGCCTTTGTTGTTGTTGGCAAATACAGCCCTGGCTTTGTTCTCAACAAAATTGGGTGTGGGGCGTGATTCAAGCACCTTCACATCTGGCATTTCTTTCTGGAGTTCTTCCACCACTTTTTTGGCTACCGCATAGGTTACTGCATCTTCAGATGTTTGAGTTCCGGAAGCTCCATGTATGCATCCATTTTCACACCTGAAACCATGGCCTGCATCTATAATAATAGTTCTTATTTTAGAAACCTTCAGAGATGAGGGTTCTGTTTTAACAACGAATGAAAAAATAACAAGGCTGATCATTACAAGTGATGCAAGCCCGGGTAACCAATTTTTGTTCATGCAGGAATTTCTTTTGGGTTTATCAGTTCTCTCAACATTCACAGTTCGTTAATGCATTTGTGGTTATTTTTGCCGCTACTGCACCATGAACTATCGTTGTAAAGTTAATTATAAATCTGTATTGATTGCTGCCCTGGCTGCAATCCTCCTCTATGGCATAACGGTGCAGGGGCATGCTGCATTTCAAAACCACTCATCTTTTTTCAGCGGTTTAACATTTTTACAGACTGATACTGTGCCTTCTCCTCCAAAAAAGAAACCTGTGGAGAAGAAGCCACTTATTCAACCAGATAGGGATTCAGCAGCAGCAAATACTTTGTTAAATGATACAATCCCTGGTCAAAAAGATTCATTGAACAGGACGGATTCACTGCAGATGAATGATTCAACTGTGCAGAAGATTGATACATTCAATCTGAAAATTTCAAAAGATTCCATTGATGCTCCTGTTGATTTTGAAGCAGAAGATTCCATGGTGATTGATATACCCGGACAGAAAATATATCTCTATAACAAAGCTTCTGTAAAGTTTAAAGATGTAAGTCTTGATGCAGCCATTATTGAATTAGATCAGCCAACACAGATACTCACCGCTTTTTCTGTGCGAGATTCTGCCAACCTCCCAATTGGTGTACCCGCTTTTAAACAGGGCGAAAGTGCATTTACATCTGATACCATCCGTTATAACTTTAAAACACAAAGGGGCTTAACCATTGGTACTTACACACAGGAAGGGGAGATGTATATTTATGGAGAAAAGGTAAAGAGAATCAGTCCCACCGTTTTTTTTGCAGAGAAAGCAAGATTTACATCCTGTAATTATGATACTCCCCATTTTGCATTCAAGGCTAATAAGGTAAAATTCATCAGCAACAATATGGCGGTTACAGGTTTAATCCGCCCTGAGTTTGAAGGCATACCGATTCCTGTTGGTTTACCCTTTGGTTTGTTTCCTATGAAGCAGGGCCGGCGTACCGGTATATTAACACCATCTCCTGTAGCCAATATTCAATTGGGTTTTGGACTGGAAGGATTGGGTTATTATAAAACCTTTGGTGATTACTGGGATGCAACCATCCGCACCAATATTTATTCGTACGGCTCGTATAATATTTTTCTTTCGCCTACTTACCGGAAGCGGTATAGGTACCAGGGAGGTTTTAACCTGAGTTATATGAACAATAAGATTGGCTTTAAAGGCGATCCGGATTATCAGCCACCAAGCCGTAACTTTTCTGTTCAATGGAATCACAGTGTTGATGGTAAAGCAAGGCCGGGACAAACATTCAGCGCCAGTGTAAATGTTGCGACAAGTTTGTTTAATAAGTTTTTTCCTTCCAACGCACAGCAGAATTTTAATAATAACCTGAGTTCTTCCATTGCTTATCAGCGGTCATGGGCAGGTAAGCCGTTTAATTTAACGATGAGTGCCAACCATACGCAAAACACGTTAACAAGGTTGTTCAATGTAAATCTTCCTGATGTTGGCTTTACTGTAAATACATTGTATCCTTTTCAGAAAAAGGAATTTGTTGGCACTCCTAAATGGTATGAGAAATTAGGTGTATCCTATAATGGAAGTTTCCGTAA
>JBEBHT010000143.1:0-9600 GCA_040081135.1 Lacibacter sp.
AGTTTTTTTCGAAATTCTTTTTTTCCAGCTCTTCTACGAGGAATTGACCTGCAATCTGCTTCACCTGTTCTTTTGTGATGAATTGTGAATCAGTAAACAAAGTATCCTGCTGAACAACTTTTAAAAAAGCAAAGGGTATTGTATCAATATATTTCAGCTGGCCTTTGAGATAGGAGCTGACATCAATATAATCTTTGGGTTCTTTTTTCGCATTCTTACAGCTGTTGAATGTAAACACAGCTGTAACACAGAACAGACTTAACATGAATTTTATCATGTTGTAAAAATATTGAAAACTATTGTTTCAAAGCAGGAAGAAGCTGATCGGAAAATAATTATCTCAGGGGTTTAACAATACCGATGCGGAAACCATAATCAACCAGGTGTTCCCTGATTGGATATTCACCACGTGCATTTGAAAACAGCTGGTAACGTAATTGAGGGCCAGCCTGTATCATGAAGCTTTTGGCATCCCAGCGTATAAATGTTTCAATGGATGAGTTCACATTCAAATGACTCATCAGATCAGGAGCTTTTACGTAATTCTTCAAATCATTGGTAAGAAGGTATCCGGAAGCCTTGAGCAGATATGTAGGCTGAAGATTGGTCGCCAGATTCCACTGTACTTTTTTCTTTCCGGTTAACTTAAATTCCAAACCTAACGGAATTGAAACCTGGAATGTTTCATTTGCCACATTTTTCGCATAATAGCCATTATCATTATTCAAAGTTGTTACACGCTGAATACTTGAGTAGTTAAGACGTATAGTTGTTAACTGCGGAGCACCATTGAATGCATTTACCTCATAGTGCGTATAGTTAAACTGAATACCGGTTCTGAATTTAACTTTCTTTGAAATGGGAAACAGAATGGCGGCTCCGGCTTCTAAACCAAGTGAAGGATTATGGATCGCCGCATTTTCCGGGCTCTGATATGGCAAATTGCCAAAAGCAACCTTGTTTCCGGCATATAAAACCCGGTAGCTGAGAGATGGCGAGATATAAAACTGCAGTAGCTTCACTGGTTTTTGTTTAATAACCAGTGGAATATTCACTTCATAGTTGAGTTCGGCATCTGTTTTAAGTGCAGGAGATTCATCAATGATTGCTGTTTCTGTTTGAAGCTCATTAGCACTGATACTCATCTTTTGTTCAGGGGCATCAGCAACATAGAATGTTGGTTTGCCAGATGAAATCAGATGATCATTCTCTGCTTTCGTAAGTATAAACTCGTCAGCAACTGGTTGCTCAATTGCCGGTGAAACTGGTATGGTGGTTGGCACTGCTTCAACGGGCAGCACATTTTCAGAAGGTTCAGGGGCAACAACAGCAAATGATTCATTATTCGTTTCAAACAGTGATTGCTTAACTCTTGGCTTCATCTGGACAACCTTTGCAAGAGGTAAATTTGTTTTTGATACTGTTTGGTGAACATCGTTGTCATCAGGAAATGCAAGTGATACTTTATTATTTGCCTGTTGATCGTTAGAAAGATAAAGTGAGAAAAAGGAAAGAAGAACAAGAGTTATACCGGCTGACTTAAAATTGAAAGGATTGTTTTTCTTCTGCACCCTTTGCTGAATTTTGTCCCATATATCTGAGGATGGGTACATACGGTACTCATCAGCCTTTTGTTTCAGCATCCTTTCAAATGAATCGTCCTGGTACATATAGCGCTCCATAATCAGTTTAGTTTGGTTGTACGGATGGTTTTAAAACCGAGGATGGGCTGCTGCCACCCATTCACCCTGTCTCTGAGGCCGGAGAATGATTTGTTTTTGAATTAAAATCTGCTCCAGCATTGCTTTTGCTCTTGTGTACTGCGATCGGCTGGTACTTTCTTCAATGTCCAGCATATTTGCAATTTCACGGTGTGTATACCCGTCAATTGCAAACAGGTTCAATACAGTTCGGTAACCAAGTGGTAATGTTCTGATGCATTCTATTACCTGCTTGGCCTGAATGATTGATGGCACACTGTCTTCCCGAACCGAAACGGTTTGGGCCTGTGTTATATCTACACTATCATTAAACTTCTTGTGTTTTTTTAAATGATTAATGCAGGTATGAACAATGATGCGCCTGATCCAGCCTTCAAAAGAGCCTTTGCTTTGAAACTGATGAATTTGTGTGAATACCCTGATAAAGCCTTCCTGCAGCATGTCTTCAGCATCTTCACGGTTGCGTGCAAATCGATAACAGACAGACAACATTTTTGGACTGTATCGGCTGTACAATTCCTGTTGAGCTACCGGCTGATTTTTAAGACATCCCTGTAAGATTGCTTCCTCAGTCATTCACGTTGGGTTTGCAACCCTGAATTTAGACAATTTAAATGAAAAAGCTGCTGCTTTACTGTCAAAATAATACAATGAAGAAGCCCATTGCTCAAAATGCCGGAACAATGGGCTTCTTCTAAAATTATCCAGAGCCAGATTACGGGGGGTATTCCTCTAAAATGCTTTGTGGATGAACGGTTTAGTGCATATTACATCTGAGTATTGTTTAGTTTCTTTTTTCGTATTCTTTTAGGATTGTACCAAAGCCAGAAACCGGTAATTGTAAGCATTAATAAAGCTCCTCCCATTATTGTTGTATACGAAAGTTTAAACGCTCCATTTAACCCCGTTAACTTATCAATGTACGAACCATCATGTATGTTTTCAATAAAGTCTGATCTTCTCTTTTCAATGTGTAACAGCTTTCCTGTTGAAGCATCGAGTTGAATACCGAGGTAATTTTCTTTGAAAACAAACTTTACCATTCCTTTTTCCGGTCGGGCATCTATCCTGTCCAGTTTGTCAGAAATGATTTCAGGGATACTGTCGTGCAGAGTTTTAACAGCAATTGTATGCAGTGAATCAAACGACAGCCATTGACTGATGTCTGTTGTTGTGCCCTTCTGGCTATCTGCAAGCAGATAACCATTGCTGTTTTTTTTCCATCCGAGAAGTAATCCTGTAATGGAGATGATGACAAAAAAAACAAACAGAATGGAAGCAATCCATCTGTGAATTTTTCTGTACCATCTGGTTTGCTTAACAACTTTTGAAACAGCCATGGTTTATAAATTTGCTCTTAATGAAACAATAAAGTTGCTTCCTGCTGCAACAATCCCTGATGAATACGGCCTGTAACGTTGATTACTGATATTTTCCCAGCCGGTTGTTAACAGAACGTTTTTTGTTATTTGACAGGATGCTTTCAGATTAATGGTATACCAGCCCGGGGCATAAGGTTTGCCGTTGGTGTCTTTTGCGTATATATCTGTTTTGGCCTGTTCTGATGGTGCAAGGTCTTTGTTTTTTATTTCGCTGTTATATACAGCAGATGCTTCAACATAGAATTTCCCTGCGTGATATTTGATATATGTGCTGCCATAAAAAGGAGGAGCATGACGCAAAGGAACCTGTTCGTTTTTTACATCATCTGTTTCTTTTCCTGTTATCCAGTTTGCATGAGATTGAACGGAAAAGTCTTTTGTGATAAACACTTCAACACTTGCCTGGAAACCCCACACCGTTGCTTTAGCAACATTTTGTAATGCCTCAACCCGGCTGAGTGTGCCATCAAATAGAATACTATCCTGCCCATTGAATGTTGTTGGCCTGCGTACTATTGCATGATTCAGCAGAGTGTGAAATCCATTCAGCTCGATTCTCAGTTTATGCTGAATATTTTTTACAATACCTATTTCAAAATTATAAGCATATTCTGATTGGATATCCGGATTGGGAATTGTAATGTTACCAGGCACACTTTCAAAAAGCTTTCCAATATCATCAACATTCGGCATACGGTAACCGGTTGAAAAATTTGCATTCAGCTGCCATGTTTCAGCAGGACGAAAAACAAGTCCTGCGTTTCCCGTAAGTGCGCCTTCTTTAATCTCTGCTTTTTTATAAGGAAACTTGATGAACGTTGTATCAAAAGTTGCATTCAGCATATTATAACTGTATCGCAAGCCACTTGTTAACGTAAATTTTGTATGAAAATTTATTTTGTAGCTGGCATAAATACCGGCTGTGCTCCATGTACTTCCATCGGGGTAGCGGCTTACATATGGTGATACAGCACCTGTTCCAATATTTGTTCGTTCTCCTGTTGAACCTACTTTGTTATAAACGTACTCAATACCGTAGAATAATTTTCCTTTGCCAATTGTTTTATTTGCATCTGCATTTATGCTGATAGCTTTTACCGTTTCTTTCTGCATGTTACGGTTATTGTTGGCCCGTGTACGATCAATCCTGCTTTCTTCATAATCCTGGTAAGCAATATTCAGTTTGCTTTCATCGGACAATACATTCTTCTTTGAAGCTAACACTTCAAGGTTGTGAAATGCCGATATCATTGGCCCATAATACCATTCTGCAAAGCGTAGTTTTCCACTCCGGTATTGTATCAGTCTGTCATAACGTGGAGCATTACCTGTTTTGGCATATGTAAAACCATATTTAAAATCAAGATTTTTAGTTGGTTTAAAGCGAACCTTTTGCAACAGATTTATTTGTTCGTAACCGCTGAACCGCTGAATCCCTGGATCGCTGTTTTTTACAATGCTGTCGATGCCATTGATACGCTCAACATATTCAGGGCGCAGGTAACTGTCCGGTCCACCATTTTTACCCATCTTCAAATCATCAAATTTGCTGTAAGTGAGGGAAGATAAAACAGACCATTTTTCCCAGCCAAGATTTACATCAGCATGGATCGTATTTTCTTTATTAGCTGATGAATAGCGAACTGATGTACTTCCTTTTACCAAGAGTTTTCCGTTTTGTGATAACCTTGGATGCAGTGTATGAAAATCCATTACACCTCCAATGGCATCGCTTCCGTAAATCAAAGATCCGGGACCAAAAATCACTTCCGCAGTTTCTAATGCAAGTGCATCAACTGAAATTATATTCTGTAAATTTCCACTCCTGTAAATAGCATTATTCATTCTTACACCATCAACAACAAGTAATATCCTGTTTGTTGCAAACCCCCGAATCATTGGACTCCCACCTCCGAGTTGACTCTTCTGTACAAAGATTGTCCCTGTTTGTGCAAGTAAATCAGCAGAAGTTTGCGGATTGTTCCGGAGAATTTGATCCTTACTTATTTTGGTAATTTTATTTGGAACTTCATTTTGCTTCAGTTCCCATTTATTAAATGAAATAATTACTTCACCTAATTCTTTTGCAGTTGTATCCGGGGGTGCTTCCTGTGCCTGCAAATAGGAAAATACACAGACAGATAACAGTAATAAAAATAACTTTCTCATTTTATTTGTTAAGCTGGTTATTGAAATCAATTGATCATGCGTACAGTGATGTATGACATGACAAAAGCATCATTGCATGGCAATGAGCTCATTAAATTGTAACTGAAAAGCTTAACTCAGTTTTGGAGGGGGTGCTATATGACCGATGAAGGGAGTGATATAAATTAAATTCCTGAAGTGATTCCTGTTATTAATGTTAATGTAACCAGGTACAGGCAGGTTGCCAGTTTCTGTATTTGTAATCATCACAGAAAATAATTTTACGAACTGCTGCAATTTGCCCGATTGCTGTTGATTCTTTGCCACATCTTTCAGGCTTTTTTTGATCTCTTTTTCTTTTTTATCGTACAGACCAGTCAGCAGGGTTTCATCATTGATAATCTGAATATGTTTTACATCAAACATTTCTCCATTAACCCAACATTCTTTTTTGTCTTTGATCCATTCAATGTTTGATGTTTTAATTTTTACCTCCACCAGTTCCTGTTTTTCCAGCGCCTCCAGCATCTGCCACTGTACATACAGTTGTTTCACCTGTAATACAACAGGTGAGATCAGCGGAATGCTAAAGGCCGCCAGTAAAAAAACAGTTAATATGGTTTTGAAATACTGCATTAATCAACAATCAAATCGAAGCCTGTCATTTCTTTTGGAGCTGCCAGACCCATCATATGTAAAATAGAAGGAGCTACATCGCCTAATTTACCCGTCTTTACTTTTCCTCTCCACTCTTTATCAACTACAAATAAAGGTACAGGGTTTAATGTATGTGCAGTATTGGGTGTGCCATCTTCATTGATCATAAAATCAGCATTACCATGATCGGCCAGAACGAAAACGGTATATCCATGATCTAAAGCAGCAGTAACTAAGCGCTGCATACATTTATCAACTGTTTCAACAGCTTTAATGGCAGCACTGAATACGCCAGTGTGGCCAACCATGTCGGCATTGGCATAATTCAAACAGATAAAATCAGCTGTTTCATTTTCAATTTCAGGAACAATCGCATCGGTTACTTCAACTGCACTCATTTCAGGTTGCAGATCATAAGTAGCTACTTTGGGTGATGGAATCATAATTCTCTTTTCGCCTTCAAAAGGTAATTCTCTGCCGCCACTGAAAAAGAAACTTACATGAGGATATTTTTCTGTTTCAGCAATCCTGATCTGCGTTTTACCATTCTGCTCTAATACCTGTCCTAAAGTTTGATTCAGATTATCTGTTTCAAATACTACATGTACATCTTTATAGGTCTTGTCATATTCCGTCATGGTTGTATAATGCAGTTTTAATTTCTGCATTCCAAGATCGGGCATATCAATTTGTGTTAAAACCTGTGTTATTTCACGGCAACGGTCAGTACGGAAGTTGAAGCAAATAACAGCGTCACCATCTTTAATGCTTGAGTTTGCTGCTTTGCTGCTGATGATTGGTTTTAAAAATTCATCTGTAACTCCGTTTGTGTAGGAAGCAGCAACTGATTTTAATACATCGTCTGATTTTTCGCCAATACCATTCACCAATGCATCATATGCCAGTTTAACACGTTCCCATCTTTTATCCCGGTCCATTGCATAGTAGCGGCCGGTAACTGATGCTATTGCTCCAACGGTTTGGTTGAGGTGATTTTGAACATCTGTTAAAAACCCTAACCCGCTTTTAGGATCTGTATCCCTGCCATCAGTAAATGCATGAACAAACACATTGCTCAGCCCTTTGGCTTTGCAGAGTGAAGTGATCGCTTTCAAATGACTGGTATGTGAATGAACACCACCATCACTTACTAAACCTATAATATGAAGAGGTTTGTTATTTTTTAGTGCATAGTCAATACTGTCGTTCAATGTTTTATTGGCTGCAAATTCACCATCACGCACTGCAACATGGATGCGTTGCAACTCCTGGTATACGATACGGCCGGCGCCCAGATTCAGGTGACCTACTTCACTGTTACCCATTTGTCCATCGGGTAAACCAACTGCTTCGCCACAGGTAATCAACGTTGTATTTGGGTATTGATATAAACTTGTTACAAAGGGAACATTTGCATGCTGGATGGCATCTGCATACTTTACCTGTCCAAGTCCCCATCCGTCCATAATGACCAGAATAGCTTTTTTCGTTTTCATCTGTATTTAATTTTGAATTGTTTGCCAGTTTTGCCGTTTGAAATAACCTTTCCAATCAAAGAAAAAAATTATCCCGGCTGAGTTAAGAGGCTCAAATTTACTTTATTTGAGTCAAAATCATTTGATTAGCTTCGCTTACAGCAGCAATTAATGCAATTTAATTGTCTGAGTAACTGTGTATTTGGCATGTTTTTCGTACTTGATCAGTATCTAAAAATCTTTGTATGAGCGCAAAAAATGTTTTCAATTTTCTGTTGCTGATTTCGCTAACCGCTTTTTCATATTCATTTACTCAAAAGGATGACATTGTAACGGCGCTGAAATCGGGCAGTGCAGATAAAATGGCCAAATATTTCGACAATATGGTAGATGTAAGCATACCGGGTAAAAGCAATACATTCAGTAAAGGGCAGGCAGAAATGGTGGTGAAAGATTTCTTCGCACTCAATAAAGTAAAAAACTTTGAAGTGCAGCATTCAGGAAGCAATCCCTCCTCTAATTTTATTATCGGCACCTTAACTACTAACAGCGGCAATTACCGCACAACCGTGTACATGCGTTCCCGTGGTGATAAGCAGCTGATCCAGGGAGTTGAATTTGAACAGAAGTAAAACTCTTACTAACAATACAACATCACCCCGCTTTTACGGCGGGGTTTTTATTTGCAGCAATAAAAGCAGAAGAATGAATTCCTTTAGTTTTGCAGCATGATCGCAAATTACAATGAGCTGTTACAGGTACTGATTACTGCAGCATTAAAGGAAGATATTGGTGAAGGGGATCATTCAACACTCAGTTCAATTTCTCCCGACGCAAAGGGAATGGCTGTTTTGAAAATCAAAGAAGAGGGCGTACTTGCCGGAATGAACGTAGCAAAAGCAATCTTTCAGTTTCAGCAACCCGATTGTATATTCAACGCCTTTAAGAAAGATGGAGACAGTATGCAGAAAGGCGAAACAGCATTTGAAGTGGAAGCAAGTGTACATACAATTCTGCAATGTGAACGGCTGGTGTTGAACTGTATGCAACGCATGAGCGGTATTGCCACTCTCACAAAAAAGTATACAGAGAAATTGAAAGGGTATAAAACAAGAATTCTTGATACAAGAAAAACAACTCCTAATTTTCGTTTGCTGGAAAAAGAAGCCGTAGCAATCGGCGGTGGATACAATCATCGCTTTGCACTGTACGATATGATTATGCTCAAGGATAATCATATTGATTATTGCGGCGGTATCGAAATGGCCATTGAAAAAGCTCACAGCTATGTTTTAACAGTAAAGCCCGGTTTAAAAATAGAAGTGGAAACAAGAACAGTTGAAGATGTAAAAAAAGTGCTGGCTGTTGGTAAGGTAGATCGGATTATGCTCGATAATTTTTCACCTGCTCAAATAACAGAAGCTCTGGCGTTAATCAACGGACGTTTTGAAACAGAAGCAAGCGGAGGTATTAATCTTGATAATATTGAAGAATATGCAGCAAACGGTGTAGACTTCATCAGCGTTGGAGCACTCATTCACCAGGCCAGAAGTTTGGATCTGAGTTTAAAGGCAAAACTGATCTGATCACTAAAACTAAAAAAATGTCAAAGAAGAATAAACCAGATACAAGAGGATTTGTGTTCAGTACAGATCCTTCTTTTCGATTTGAAGAAGAGGAGCGGACTCCGCAGGAAACATTAGCTCCTGCACAGCAAAACCTGCGTGTAAAACTTGAAACCAAACACAGGGCAGGCAAAACAGTTACACTGGTTGATGGATTTACTGGCAGCGATGAAGACGCAGAAAAATTGGGTAAACAGCTGAAGAATTTCTGTGGCACCGGAGGGTCAGTTAAAGACGGTGAAATTATTGTACAGGGCGATCAGCGGGACAGGGTGCTGCAATTTCTTTTAAAGAACGGTTACAGTAAAACGAAGAAGTTGGGCTAATACCCGATTGCGTACTATTTTTAATTATTTTTACGTTTAAGACCAACAACCTTTTTAAATTCCTAACCTGCTATGTCTATTATTCTTCTTGGTGCCTATACCGCAAGATTAGAATTATTTAAATTCTTCTTTTTTCTGGCATTTGGCGCTTTAATCTGGAGTTTTTTCATGTATTATGATGCTTCGGGATCGAGCAGCCACAAAAGAAAAAAGAGAAGAGCGGTTGTTTTAATGATTGTTTCTTCCATACTGGTTGCAGGTATGTC
>JBEBHT010000144.1:0-9593 GCA_040081135.1 Lacibacter sp.
TGTAAGTGTGGCAAATGTTTCCGTCATTCTTGAAAGATCTTTTCCTGCAGATACGCCAATTGAAGAATCAAGTGTATTGGCAACTGCTATAAAATAAAACGCTGTATTTAACTCAGCGTTATTAAGTCCACGGGAACCAAGCTTTGTGAGATACAAATAAAATGCGTCCTGTTCACTATAAAAATTACGAACCAGCGCTTTATCCTGCTCCAGCTCTTTGTATGTTTTTTCCTGCAGTACCGTTAGCTCTGCCTTAACGGGCTTACCATCAGCACTTATAAAATCAATGGTTGATGGTACGTAGTAAGCACCCAGACTATCAGTTCGCTGTTCAAAATAAATTTGCGGAGCCAGGTAAGCTGAGTCATCGCTCCCTTCAAGCACCTGTACTTCTCTGGTTGAAACAAGTACACGGATGCCATTCAGTAAACTGTCTTTAAAAGCCTGTTCCACCAATCCAGCTTCACCAGTTGATGGTTTTATAAAACGAATGCGGGCTGTGGTACTGCCATCAGCCTGTATGTTTAAAAAAATAAAATAAGTTGTTGCTTTGTTTTCTGCTGCAAATCCCGGTTTTGCTTCGATATAATAAAAATTTTGAGCCCTGGCTGTGTTAGCAGCGAGGATAAAACAAAGCAGCAAAAAAATTCCGGCAGTGTTCGGAAAAATATGCTTCCCCCAATAACTGCCGGATGTTTTGTTAAACACGTGCCGTAAATGTTTATTGATTAATTGTTACTGCCATCAGGGCGAGTAGTAGCAGGTGTGTCAACTTTAGGCAAAGTGTCAGTTGTAACAGGAGGAGGCGGTTGAACAGCAGGCGTATCCACCTTTGTTTCTTCTGCCGGTTTTGTTTCATTATTGCAGGCAAAGAGGAATAATACCACTGCAGCAATCATTAATACTTTTGTGAAAATGGAGTTTGTTTGTTTACTTTTTTGCATAACAATTTAAATTTTGGTTTTCTTAAAGGTAATTTTTTTCAACCAAATTCACTCTTTACCTCAAAAAATTATCAAAATGAGGCGAAACAAAAAAATGCCAGCGTACAAAATGAAGCAGCATCGTTGAAAATGTATCAGTATTTTGTACGATATTAAGCAGGAGTTTAATAACTTATCTGCTTCATAACTTACATTCCATCAATCATGAAACCTGTTTATCAGTTTATATTACTGCTTTGCTTCAGTATTGCATGGCACGCATCTTCAGTTGCACAGCCATCAAAAGCAGAACTCCTGAGGGAACGGGTAAAGCGGCTTGCAGCCAAAACTGGTTATCAAAAAGATACCGCCTGGCTAAACGCTGTAAACCTGCTTGGCTTTTACTATGCCGAGAATTTCCCTGACAGTGCATTGGTGCTCCTTGCCAATCATCCGCAAATGTGTAAAGATGCAGGTTATGAAAAGGCGGCTGCTGATGCGTATAAAATTACAGGCAATGCTTACCAGATAAAAGGTGATTTTAAAAAAGCAATGGAGTTTTTTCAAAGAGCCTATGATGTTGCGCAAAAAATAAATTATAAAACAGGGTTGCCTTCCATTATAAGTAATATTGGATTAGCGTATATGAACCAGGGCAATTATACGGCCGCACTTAAACATTTGTATGAAGCGCTGCAAAAAGAAGAAGAGGGGAATAACAATCCCATTGTAATTGGCCGCACCTGGAACAATATCGGCATCATTCATTACTTCCAGGGAAAATTAACAGAAGCAAAAGCTGATTATGAAAAATTATTGAAGAATGCAGTAGCCGTGCGTGATACTGAAAATATTGTACTGGCTTATAACAATATTGGTGAAGTATTTTTAGATGAAAACAATTTACCAGCCGCATTAAACTACTTTAAAAACTCATTTAACGCCGCCAAACTTGCAGGCAAAACAAGGGCATTGGTAAGTTGTACCAAAAATTTAGGACTTGTGTATTACCGCATGGATAGTCTTACACTTTCGGCTGATTATTTTAAACAGGCTGCTGCTATGGCTTTGCAAAATGGATACAAACCTGCAGCCAGTGTTTCCTTTACAAAACTTGCCAATACACAATTCAAAATGAACCTGCTTGATGATGCATTGGCAAGTGGTGAAAAAGCTTTGCAAATGGCTGAGCAAATGGGCCAGGCTCAGCTTATACGGGATGCAAGTGAAGTAGTGGCCAATGTGTATGAAGCAAAAGGCAACGGTATGCAGGCGATTAAACATTACAAAGTATATAAACAATATGCCGACAGTTTGCGCAACTTTGAAAGTGAACGCACAGCAGAGCGTTTAAAAGCTGAGTTTGATTTCTCTAAAAAAGAACTTGAGTTTGAACGTAAAACCTTGCAGCAGCGCTGGCTCATCTTTTCTTCATTTGCAGCATTCCTAACAGCACTGCTTGTAGTGTTGCTGGTATACCGCAGCAGACAAAAAGAAAAAAAGGCCAATAACATATTGCAGCAAAAAAATATTACGATTGAACAGCAAAAACAAATTGCAGAAGATGCACTGCACCAGTTACAGGCCACACAAAACCAATTGATACAGGCAGAGAAAATGGCCAGCCTTGGTGAAATGACGGCGGGCATAGCCCATGAAATTCAAAACCCTTTAAACTTCGTCAACAATTTTAGTGAAGTGAGTACGGAGTTAGTAAAAGAAATGGTTGAAGAAGTTGATAATGGAAATACAGAAGAAGTAAAAGTCATTGCTAATGATTTGGTGCAGAACCTTGAAAAAATAAACCATCATGGTAAGCGTGCTGCTGATATTGTAAAAAGTATGCTACAGCATAGCCGCAGCGGCAGCGGTGCAAAAGAACCAACCGATATAAATACTTTGTGTGATGAATATTTGCGGCTTGCCTACCAGGGCCTGCGTGCTAAAGACAAAAGCTTTAATGCCAGGTTTCAAAGCAGCTTTGATCCCGGTGTTGAAAATATAAATGTAGTTCAACAGGATATTGGGCGTGTAGTACTCAACCTCATCAACAATGCATTTTATGCCGTAAGTGAAAAAAAGAAAAACGCAGGTGATGATTATGAACCAACCGTAAAAGTGAGCACGCTGAAAAAAGGAAACAGTATCGAAATTAAAGTAACAGACAACGGCACAGGTATTCCTCAAAAAGCGATTGATAAAATCTTTCAACCCTTCTTTACCACAAAGCCAACAGGCGAAGGAACCGGATTAGGATTGAGTTTAAGTTATGATATTGTAAAAGCACATGGAGGAGAATTGAAAGTGGAAACAAAAGAAGGTGAAGGAAGTGAGTTTGTTATTTCATTACCTGTTGTCTGAATCACTGATTAATGGGATTTAGAGATTACACGGATATAAAATGGCTGGATTAAAATATAAAGAAATAACAGAAAAAATCATCGGTGCTTCCTTTGAAGTGCATAAGTTTCTTGGAAATGGATTTCAGGAAGTAATTTATCAAAGAGCCTTGGCATGGGAATTATCTAATGCCGGACTCCCTTTTGTCAGGGAAATTGAGCAGGAAATATTTTATAAAGAACTGCATGAGCCGATTGGAACAAGAAGAGCAGACTTTGTTGTGGAACTGAAAGCGATTATTGAAATGGAGGATGTACATATAGCACAAGTTTTAAATTACCTGAAAGCCTATAAACTGGAAGTTGGTTTATTAATCAATTTCGGCAGTAAAAGCTTAACGTTTAAAAGACTCGTACTATAAAATCAGTGAAATCAATCAATCTGTGCCAATCTGTGATTCAGACAAGCACATGGTGGTAAGTTGAAAGTAGAAATAAAAGAAGGTAAATGAGCAGAGTTCATTATTTCATTATCTTTAAAAGATACGTTTTAAACGGAAGAACAAATGATCAGCCAAAAACTTTCCTGCTTTGCAGTAACTGCATCTGCTTTTTTATTGATTACTTTATTCTCCTGTAATAACAATTCGGGCGAAATCCTTTTCCCTGAAAATGAACTTGGTTACACACAACCGGTTACCACGCCGCTGCAATTCAGCGAAGAAAAAAAATTAACTTGGGATACTGTGAAAAAGGGTGGAGTAAACCCTGTTATTAAAAAATTAGATATTGACGCCCTTCCATCATCGCCTTATGACAGTACAGGCTTTCAACCATTTCCAAAGGCGCCGGAAGAAGTAAACTTTGACGTTAATCATTTACCCGATACTGCTTTCAGCCTGGAAAGCCTGCCATCAAAACCATTACAATTCAAAACATCTATACTGGCTCCTCCTGCTGTCATAAAAACATCACCCCCTTCTTTACAAAAAAGCAAGCCCATTTCCATTTTCGATTTTGGCCCAAAGCAAGGTTTTCCTGCTGTATTTGTTACCTGTTTGCTGAAAGATAAAAACGGGTTGATGTGGATTGGCAGCAGGGAAGGATTGTTTCGTTATGATGGCGAGAATATTCAAAAATACTTGTCTGGCATTGTTTCTGGATCTATTACCGGTATGGCTGAGGATGATTACGGAAGAATTTGGTTTATACATTCAGGAAGAAGCTTAGGAATGATTGATCCGTATAAAGGCGCCGTGAGCTACTGTGATAAAATAACCCTACCAGTAAATAATCTATCCAAAATAATAAAGGATAAGAGCGGGCGCATCTGGATTTCCAAAACAACCGCTAAAGAAGTGATTGTAATTGACCCTGGAACCATGACTTTTAAAAGCCTTGGCCGTTCTTCCGGCTTATCAGATGCAGGTGGCGGCAACGATATTACAGAAGATACCGATGGCAATATATGGATCAGCACTCCTTTTGGCGGCGCAACTATCATCAACTTCAAAACAAATAAAATCAGGTACCTAAAAAAAGCGAATGGGCTGGCGAATGATTCCTTACGGGCAATAACAACCGATAAAGCCGGCAAAATATGGATTGCAATTGCCGGTGGTGGCGTTGATGCCATCAATGTGCAACGTGGTACTATTACACATTATACTACAGCACAGGGTCTTAAAGAAACATTTACAGGTGATCTATCAGCCGACAATAAAGGAAGAATCTGGATAGGCAAAAACCGGGGAGTAGATGTGCTTGATCCTGTAAATGGAACAAACAGGTTGATTGATAATACCCGTGGCCTCGCTGCAAATTGGGTGGCATCCTGCACCATAGATAACAATAACCGCATGTGGGTGGCAACAATTGGCGGGTTACATATTATTGATCAAAATGCTGAAACAGTAAATCCGTTTAGTGCAACGCAAATCATCAGTTTAATGGAAGATACTGTTGGCAATATTTGGGTAGCAACTCAGCAGGGAGTTAAATTAATCAATGCCAAAAAAACGATCGTCCGCCGTCTGGATAAATCAAATGGGTTGGGTGATAATTTTGTGCAATCATTTGTAAAATTCAATCAGCAAATGTGGGTAACAACCGATGGTGGATTGGATATTATTGATCCTGTTCGTAAAACAATTGAACATACAGGAAAAAAAGAAGGCCTCGTGAATGATACCATTTATGTTGTGCTGAAAGATAAGGCTGGCAATATCTGGTTAACCGGACCAAGTAATGGTATTGATTTGATTGATGCATCCAAACAAACGATCCTGCATACGGATGTTACCGGCGGATTAAGTAACAATAATATTCTTGATGCAAAAGAAGACAAAGAAGGGTTGATTTGGCTGGCGGTTAATATAAAAGGGGTGAATGTGTTTGACCCAACTACCGGAACAGTTAAATATTTAAATAACCAGCCGGGATTAAAAGATACCTGTACCAAAATGATGCTGGTTGATCATTACGGTCGCATTTGGATTGGAACAGATAAAGGCCTGTATGTAGTAGATAAAAAGAAAGCAACCATTACCGCTATTACAACAAAAGAGGGTTTAACCAGTAACCGCATCTTATCCCTGCTGGAATATAAAGGCAGTGTTATTGCAGGAACGGGTAAAAAAGTAAACATCATCACAGCTCCCGCTCCTGATTACACAAAAGGGAATACAGATACATCGGGAGGAGTATGGAAAGTTTCTATCCTTGAAAAATCTGAAGGATTGAACAGGGAAGGAACATCATCCTGGAGTACCGATGCCATTACAGGAAAAGGACAATACTTATGGGGCGACGACCTTGGCCTTTTTGTGATTAATGATATGAAAGACGACAGTAACCAGGTCGCTACATATATTACAGGAATCAACGTGATGAACAAACCGCAGTATTTTGCCAATAAAATTTCACTGAACGAAAAAGACAGTTTATGGGCCGGTGATACCTTTTATATAAAAGGACAAACTCCTGTAAACACCGGTTATACAACAGCAAAAGGTTATACCTGGGATAGTGTTTCAGCGCCCTATAACATGCCGTTGCATCTTTCCATTCCGTATGATAATAATTATATGCAGTTTCATTTTGTGCAGGCACATTTAAGCAGGCAGGATGTTACTTCGTATACTTATTTACTGGAGGGAATTGATAAAAACTGGAGTACAATTACAACCAATACATCAACTGAAAATTATTTAAACCTCCCTCCCGGAAAATATACATTTAAAGTAAGCAGTAAGGGAATCAATGGCAGATGGAGTAAACCTGCCTCGTTTAGTTTTACGATTGCTCCGCCCTGGTATCAAACATGGTGGGCATATACTTTATATGCACTGCTGTTTATTGGACTGTTAAGAGCCTATATTGTTTACCGCTCCCGCAGATTGCAAAGAGAAAATAAAGTACTGGAAGATAAAGTAACACTCAGAACAATACAGTTACAGCAATCACTGGAAGATTTGAAAGCAACACAAACACAGTTGATCCAATCTGAAAAAATGGCCAGCCTCGGTGAACTAACCGCAGGTATTGCACATGAAATACAAAACCCGTTAAACTTTATCAATAATTTTTCAGAAGTAAACACAGAACTGATTGCTGAAATGAAAGAAGAAATTGAAAAGGGTAATATGGAAGAAGTAAAAGCATTGGCCAATGATATTTCTGACAATGAACAGAAAATAACCCATCACGGAAAAAGAGCCGATGGTATTGTAAAAGGAATGCTGCAGCACAGCCGCACGGGCAGCAGAGAAAAAGAACCTGCGAATATTAACACACTGGCTGATGAATATTTGCGGTTGGCCTATCATGGATTAAGGGCAAAGGATAAATCTTTCAATGCAACCATGAAAACCGATTTTGACGAATCAATCGGTATGATCAATATTATAACGCAGGATATCGGGCGTGTAATCCTGAATTTAATCACCAATGCTTTTTATTCAGTAACGGAAAAGAAAAAACAGGTTGGAGACGGTTATGAACCAACTGTTTCTGTAAGTACTAAAAAAATAAATGGCAAAATAGAAGTAAGAGTAAAGGATAATGGCAATGGCGTTCCGCAAAAAGTACTGGATAAAATATTTCAGCCATTTTTTACCACCAAACCTACAGGGGAAGGAACCGGATTGGGATTATCATTAAGCTATGATATTATTAAGGCGCACGGCGGCGAATTAAAAGTAGAGACGAAAGAAAATGAATTTGCTGAGTTTATTATTATTTTACCTCAATAAATAAACAGATGAAGATTTTAGTTGTTGATGATGAAAAAGATGTTCAAACGCTTTTTGAACAGCGGTTCAGGAAAGAAATAAAAAGTGGTGAAATGATTTTTGATTTTGCTTTTTCAGGCGAAGATGCGTTGACCTATCTTAACCAGCATGAACAGGAGGCCGTTCTTATTTTATCCGACATTAATATGCCGGGAATGAGCGGACTGGAATTACTGGAGCATATCAAACAGAAATATCACAAACCTCCACCACTGGTCATGATGATTACAGCATATGGTGATGCCGAGAATTTTAAAATTGCCAACCAGTTAGGTGCTGATGATTTTTTAACCAAGCCGGTTGATTTTACAGCATTAAAAGAAAAACTCAAAAATATCAATTGATGACAAAAATTTTGGTAGCCGATGATGAAGCAGATCTCGAAGTTCTCATAAGGCAGAAATTTCGACAGAAGATCAGGGATCAGCACTATGAATTTGTATTTGCCATCAATGGTAATGATGCACTGGCTAAAATGCTGCAGCACCCGGATGTAGATATTGTTTTGAGCGATATCAATATGCCGGAGATGGATGGCTTAACCTTACTCACAAAACTTGGTGAAGCTTCTCCCATGGTAAAAGCAGTGATGGTATCTGCTTATGGTGATATGGATAATATACGAACGGCCATGAACAGGGGCGCTTTTGATTTTGTTACCAAGCCTGTGAACTTTGATGACCTTGAAAAAACAATGGAAAAAACCATTCAGCATGTAAAGCTGATGAGAGAAACACTCAAAGCCATTAAAGAGAATAATATTTTAAAAATGTATGTGGATGAAAATGTGCTGAGCTTTATGGGCAGCCGTGAATTTGAAACATCCCTGATGCAGAATGAAACCGTAGAAGCTTCTGTTGCGTTTATTGATATCTGCAGTTTTACTTCCATCAGTGAAAATGAAAGTCCGGATACAGTTGTAAAATTATTGAACAGTTACTTCGATGTAATGGTGAAAGAAATTATTGCACAAGGTGGCTATATTGATAAGTTTATCGGCGATGCCATCATGGCTGTCTTCCGTGGAAATTTTCATTTAGACAGAGCCATTGATGCCTGTCTTGCAGTAAGATCACAAATAGAGAAGCTGCCATCTTTATCAGATACGGTTTCTTTTATTCCAAAAGTATCCATCGGTATTAATACAGGTGAAATGATTTCAGGGAATATTGGTTCAGCCACATTGCGACGCCTGGATTATACAGTGATTGGTGACACAGTTAATACAGCCCAGCGATTACAATCTGTTGCCGGTCCCGGTCAAATCATCATCAACGAATCTTCTTACGAAAAAGTAAATCAATCGTTCAGTTGCCGGAAGGTTGGAGAAGCTGTTTTAAAAAACAAAACAAACCCAGTAAATATCTACGAGGTTCTTGATTGATAATATTGCTGAAGAAGAAATACGTTCCGGTATTGCAAACCTCAAATCTTCTTTATACCTTATTGAGCCGTTCTAATAAGAACGGCTTTTTCAATAACCAACCAATTTTTTCCTGCTATGAGCACAGCTTCCCTGCGTTCCATTGATCCCAATGAACGCATTCATGTTTTGGATTCAGCCCGTGGTTTTGCATTGCTGGGCATTTTACTGATGAATATCCCTTTTTTTGGATTGCCTTTTGAATCAGCTGTTGCCCTGAATCTAAGGAACGAATACAGCGGCCCGAATTATTATACATGGTGGATTGTAAGTTTATTCTTTGAAGGATCCATGCGTGGTTTGTTCTCCATCATGTTTGGTGCAAGTATGGTGTTGCTTACAACACGGCTTTCAAACAAAGCACATATTGACAGTGCTGCTGAAATTTATTACCGCCGTATGATCTGGATGCTGCTCTTTGGTTTGATTGATGCATTTCTGATTTTGTGGCCCGGCGATATTTTATATTCTTATGCACTCTGCGGTTTGTTTTTATTTCCCTTCCGCAGTATGAAACCGAAATACCTTTTCCTGGTTGCTGCAATACTGTTGGTTCTGTTCACCATAAAATCAACCTGGATGGATAAAGAACCATTGCGGTTGAAAAAGGAAGCTG
>JBEBHT010000145.1:0-9576 GCA_040081135.1 Lacibacter sp.
CAACTGATCCAGATCAATGCGCTGTAACATATCATGTACAGCTTCAGCACCCATCTTGGCGATGAATTTCATTGGATCTTCATCAGGTAAGTACTGATTGTCCTTTGGTAAAGTATCTAACAAATCGAGGTATTCTTCTTCAGTAAGAAGATCACCCATCTTCATGGTTTCTTTTACGCCGGGTTGTATAACCACATAACGTTCGTAGTAAACGATGGTCTCTAATTTCTTAGAGCTTACGCCTAACAAATAACCAATCTTGTTCGGTAATGATTTGAAGTACCAGATATGAACAACAGGCACAACCAATTTGATGTGTCCCATTCTTTCACGACGTACTTTCTTTTCAGTTACTTCAACACCGCAACGATCGCACACAATACCCTTGTAACGGATACGCTTGTACTTGCCGCAGGCACATTCGAAATCTTTTACCGGACCAAAAATTCTTTCGCAAAACAAACCATCACGTTCAGGTTTGTAAGTACGGTAGTTAATGGTTTCTGGCTTTAACACTTCACCAAAGCTGCGCTCCAGGATTGTATCCGGAGATGCAAGTCCGATGGTGATTTTTGAAAAAACTGGCCTCTGACGATTTTCTTTTCTGAATGCCATATCTGTGTTTCTGTTTTTTTGTTTTTAGATGCCGGCTTTTGATTTTCAATCAACACCGGTTGTGTCACTCACTTCAGGTTTCTGTTCCTTACTCTTCAAATTTAAGGTCAAGACCCAAGCCTCTTAATTCATGAACCAATACATTGAATGATTCAGGAATACCGGGACGTGGAACGTTGTCACCTTTAACAATGGCTTCATAGGTTTTTGCACGACCCATGATGTCATCTGATTTGAGTGTAAGTAATTCCTGCAAGATGTTGGATGCACCATATGCTTCAAGTGCCCAAACCTCCATCTCACCAAAACGCTGACCACCGAACTGTGCTTTACCACCCAACGGTTGCTGAGTAATTAAGCTGTATGGTCCGATAGAACGGGCGTGCATCTTATCATCAACCATGTGATGCAGTTTGATCATATAGATGATACCAACAGTTGCTTTCTGGTGGAAGCGTTCGCCTGTTTCACCATCATATAAATAAGTATGACCAAATTTCGGTAAGCCTGCTTCAGTGATGTGATTGGCAATTTCTTCTACACTTGCACCATCAAAGATTGGAGTTGCGAATTTCACACCCAGTTTTTCACCAGCCCATCCAAGTACAGTTTCGTAAATCTGTCCAAGGTTCATACGACTTGGTACACCCAATGGATTCAATACGATATCTACCGGAGTTCCATCTTCAAGGAACGGCATGTCTTCCTGGCGAACAATCTTAGCCACAATACCTTTGTTACCATGACGGCCCGCCATCTTATCACCCACTTTCAGTTTACGCTTAACAGCTAAGTAAACTTTAGCAAGTTTCAATACACCTGCAGGTAATTCATCACCGATAGAGATGTTGAATTTCTCTCTCTTGTAACGGCCCAACTCTTCGTTGAACTTGATATTGTAGTTGTGTAATAACTGGTTGATCCATTCATCAGTTGTTGCATCACCTGTCCAGCCTAACGGGTTAACGTTGGCATAGTCAATTGTTGCAAGGTTCTTCTGATTGAATTTGGCACCTTTACCAATCAATGATTCACCAAAGTTATTATTAACACCAGCTGAAGTTTTGCTTTGCAGCAAAGACAACAGTTTGCTTAATAACACATCGAGCAGATCAGTTGTATTTTTTTCGTGGATCTTTTCTACTTTTTCCAGTAATGCTTTTTCACGGATCTTACCATTCTTATCTTTCTTGGCACGCTGGAATAATTTCTTATCAATCACCACACCTTCAGTTCCGCTTGGAGCTTTCAATGACGCATCTTTTGCATCACCTGCTTTATCACCAAAGATGGCACGTAACAACTTCTCTTCAGGAGTTGGATCGCTTTCACCTTTTGGAGTGATCTTGCCAATTAAGATATCACCTTCTTTGATAGCTGCACCAATACGGATGATACCATTCTGATCCAGATCTTTTGTTGCTTCCTCACTTACGTTTGGAATATCCGGCGTCAGTTCTTCTTCACCCAATTTGGTATCACGAACTTCCAGTTCAAATTCATCAACGTGAATAGAAGTAAACAAATCTTCTTTTACAACTTTCTCATTGATAACAATGGCATCCTCAAAGTTGTAACCTTTCCATGGCATGAAAGCCACTTTCAGATTACGTCCCAATGCCAGTTCACCATTCTTCACTGCATAACCTTCAGTTAAGAAGTCGCCTTCTTTTACTGCCTGTCCTTTTAATACAGCAGGCATCAGGTTAATACAGGTACTTTGGTTTGTTTTAATGAATTTGGTGAGTTTGTAGATTTTCAAATCTTCTTCAAAACTTACCAGGCGCTGTTCTTCATTCCTGTTATAACGAACATGAATTTCATTGGCATCAACATATTCAACCACACCTGTTCCTTCAGCGTTTAACTGAATACGGCTGTCTCTTGCTGCCATTGCTTCCAGACCGGTACCAACAATCGGAGCCTGCGGACGTACAAGCGGAACTGCCTGACGTTGCATGTTTGATCCCATCAATGCACGGTTGGCATCATCATGTTCAAGGAATGGAATTAACGAAGCACTCAAACCAACAATCTGGTTTGGAGCAACGTCCATATATTCTACATCTGCTTTATCAAGAATTGGGAAATCACCACTTTCTCTTGAGCGAACTTTATCTTCTATGATATGTCCTTTATCATCAACAGCAATATTTACCTGTGCAATCTTCGCTGTATCTTCTTCTTCCGCACTCAGGTAAGTAAGATGTTTCATATCCACTTTACCATTGTCTACTTTACGGTAAGGAGTTTCAATAAAACCCATATCGTTTACAGTAGCATGAACACACAATGTAGAGATCAAACCAATGTTTGGTCCTTCCGGTGTTTCAATTGTACATAAACGGCCGTAGTGAGAATAGTGAACGTCACGAACCTCAAAACCAGCTCTTTCACGACTCAAACCACCTGGCCCGAGCGCTGAGATACGACGCTTGTGCGTAATTTCAGAAAGCGGATTAGTCTGATCAAGGAACTGTGATAACTGTGATGTACCAAAGAACGAGTTGATAACTGAAGACAATGTTCTTGCATTGATCAAATCAACAGGAGTGAACACCTCATTATCACGTACGTTCATTCTTTCACGAATGGTACGGGCCATACGTGCAAGACCTACACCAAACTGAGCATATAACTGCTCGCCTACTGTTCTTACACGACGGTTGCTCAGGTGATCAATATCATCAATATCAGCTTTGGCATTTGTTAACCTCACCAGGTATTTAATGATGGAGATGATATCATCTTTCGTTAACACCTTCTTTTCAATCGGGAAGTTTAATCCAAGCTTGCGGTTGATCTTATAACGACCAACTTCACCCAGATCATAACGCTTATCACTAAAGAATAATTTATCAATAATACCACGTGCAGTTTCATTATCAGGAGCATCAGCACCACGCAATTGGCGATAGATATGCTGTACCGCTTCCAACTCACTGTTAGAAGTATCTTTATTTAATGTGTTGTAGATGATCGCAAAATCACCGCTCACTTCTTCTTTCTGGATGAATACACTCTTCACTTCCATTTCGCTGATCATTTCAATTGCTTCAGCATCCAGAATGGAATCTCTTTCCAGCACTACTTCGTTACGTTCGATACTTACTACTTCACCAGTATCTTCATCAACGAAATCTTCAACCCAGCTGCGGAGAACACGGGCAGCTAAACGCTTGCCTTCAAATTTCTCCAGTGCTTTTTTATCTGCTTTTACTTCATCAGCCATACCAAACAGTTCAAGGATATCCTTATCTGTTTCAAAGCCGATTGAACGTAATAAAGTTGTTACAGGGAATTTTTTCTTACGGTCAATGTAAGCATACATCACGTTGTTGATGTCTGTTGCAAATTCCATCCACGCACCTTTAAACGGAATTACTCTTGCAGAGTAAATCTTGGTTCCATTGGGGTGAATGCTCTGACCAAAGAATACACCTGGTGAACGGTGTAATTGTGATACTACTACACGCTCAGCACCGTTGATTACGAAAGTACCACGGGGAGTCATGTAAGGAATGTTTCCTAAAAACACATCCTGAACGATGGTTTGGAAATCAACGTGCTCCTCATCATTACAGCTCAAACGGAGTTTGGCTTTGAGAGGAACCGCATAAGTTAATCCACGCTCCATACATTCGTCAATAGAATAACGGGGCGGGTCAATAAAATAATCTAAAAACTCCAGTACGAAAATGTTACGGGTATCGGTGATAGGAAAGTTTTCCTTAAACACACGGAATAACCCTTCGATGTTACGCTTGTCGGGAGTAGTTTCTAATTGAAAATACTCTTTAAAAGATTGAATCTGGATGCCGAGCAGATCTGGAATTTCTGCAAGATGTTTAACTTTTCCGAAATTAATTCTCTTGTTTGCTGCAACTCTTGATGAAGACATATGTTCTTACCGGTTTTAAAAGTTTGTGCACACGAATAGCTCACCGTCTTTCAGTAAAGACAAGTACATTGATTTTCAGTTATTTATGACTGTAAATGGGCGCCAATTTGCTATTCAGCCTAAATTTAGGGTGGCAAAGTTAGCGATAATGTGTGTTGGAACAAAATTTGATTGCAGGGATTTACCCCCAATTTTGGCAGGAATGGGTAAGGCTGTCAGTATATTAACAAAACCCTACCTGATCAACTGAACTATTCCTTTCAGTTCACTGCTCTTTTTAGTATCCCGGTTGATATAACTCAGACGCCAAACGTAAGTGGTTGGTTCCTGGTCAATGGACTTGTATTTCCCATCCCAGCCATTCAACCAATCCTTTGTTTCGAAAATTAAATTACCCCAGCGGTTATACACTCTGAAAATAAGTTGGTCAGCCTTGATTGCATTTAATGGGCCGAAGAAATCATTCAGGCCATCTCCGTTTGGTGTAAACACATTTGGCACATCAATTCTGCAGGTCTTTACAACCGTGATTGTTTTTTCCATGGTATTGCTGCAGCCCAGATCATTTGTTACTGTATAACTCACTTTGTATTTCGCATCTGCGAATGTTACCGGATACAAATGTTGTAACGGTTGCTCGTCTGTACTCGTCTGCCCGTCACCAAATGACCAGAAATGTGTTACCGGCCTTTCACTTGTTGGTTCGCCCGTAATTAAAACAGGTTCGGCCGGGCAGTTAAAAGTATCTATAACAAAATCAGCTTTCAGGAAATTATCCAGATAGATTTTTGCTGAAACAGAATCTCTGCAAAAGCCATTAGAAACAATTAATGTGGCCGTTTTTTCGCCAAAGGTTTTATAAATAACCTGCTCATTTTGATTAGTTGCTCCTGCACCAGTTCCAAAATTCCATAACCAGCTGTTTATTTCATTTCCACCGGGATGTGAATAATCAACTGTATCTGCTAAACATCCTAAGCGGATATTATAACTGAAATCTGCATTCACAGTATCTTTTACAGAAAAGCTCATTTGAGAAACGGGCGTATTCTGATTACACTCATCAATGATTGTATTACCATCAAATCCTGGTTTTAAACGAACGGTAAATGTACCTTTTGCCTGCAAGGGTTGTGAAAATGATACAACAATTTCTGATGTCAATCCATCAGCACTGCAACTACCTTTGGCACCTGTAACAGTAACAGGGTAAGTGCCTGTAACATCAAAATCAGTACCATTCGGATCAATGGAACTGCAGCGAATTAGTTTCTTAAATACAAAACGAACTTCGCCAGGCGCACAGGTTACAGGAACTAAACTATCAAGCCTAGTTGGCTGCAATAGCTGAATTTGAAAATTCAAAGCATCAGTAAGAGGGATTGGCTTATCACACAAATCAACAATCGTATTATTATCACTTCCATTCTTTAATTGTAACGTGTAATTGCCGGCTGGTAATGGCTGCGACAAAGTAATTACAACTGAATCTGTTTCAAAATTACTGTTACATCCAATTGGAATTACACTGACTGCATTGATACCGCCGGGAAAAGCAACAATATCACTTCCATTTGCTGCAATGGAAGAACATTTCATCTTTTTATTCAGTTTCACCCTTAACTGATCTCCGCCACAGTTTGGTTTTACATCTGCCATTAAAGGATCTTTTGGATCTGTGATCACTGCTGTTCCACCGCCAAAAGATAAACCGTAACCACTTTGAGAATCGGTAAAATGGCTTACTAACAATAAATATGTTCTTCCAGCAACAATGTTTGGCGACCTTGCAAATCTCGGAGTGCTGTTGGCTGGATTAGATGCGCATTGAATAGTTGTAATGCCCGTTGCTGATGCTCCTGTCGTGCCTGAACTTCCGCTCCAGTTACCAGTAACAACAAGTGCAGGATTGGTAAATACATCATCTGGATTGCGGCCCGTAATATCGTACAACTGCCAGTCGTAATCATCATTCAAATCTGTGGGTGTAATTGTAAAAGCCAACGACCCGGAAACAAAACAGGTAAACCTGTACCAGTAAGGATTTTTATCGCCATAAGCTGCGCCGTCATTACATCCTGGAACCACTAAGGCTCTTGTATAGCAAATAGGAACTGTTGTTTGCTGAAATACAGTTGTGCCACAAACCGGAAATGCAGTTGAAGGTGTTTGTCCTAAAGTTGTGCAGGTTTGAGCATTTACCAAAACAGATTGAAACAGCCCTGCACAAACGAGCAAAAAGAACAGATAATATTTTATACGTAAGAAAAACTTCATTGATTATTGTTTTCAGCCGGACTATTTACTGCAAAATAGAATTTATCATTCGAAAGACAAACATTGCTTTCAAAACGTTGCCTATAAAAAAACCCCGGCTTTGAAGCCGGGGTTGAATTTTCTTTTACAAGAAGAATTATGCAATTTCTACATCAGCACCTGCATCTTTCAGCTTACCTGCAATTTCATCAGCTTCAGCTCTTGAAACACCTTCTTTAACTGGCTTTGGAGCCGTGTCAACGAGGTCTTTTGCTTCTTTCAAACCTAACCCGGTTAAGTCTTTAACGATCTTAACTACGTTCAGTTTAGATGCACCAGCGCTCTTCAGGATTACATTGAATGCAGTTTTTTCTTCAACAGCAGCAGCGCCATCGCCACCACCTGCAGCAACTACTACTGCAGCAGCAGCTGGTTCAATACCATATTCTGCTTTCAGAACATCTGCTAATTCCTGTACTTCTTTTACTGTTAAGCCTACTAATGATTCGGCTAATGCTTTAATGTCTGCCATTTTAATTCAATTTTTACCGTCTTCACTGCTTTTAGTTTGCTCCGACGGCGGTTTTAAAAAAATTGCCTTTGATTATAACCCTCAGGCCTGGGCTTTTTATGTTTACTGTAAGATGAAACTCATCCAACTTTTTAACATCAACTTATTCAGCTGCTGCTACAGCTTCTCCTTTTGTTTCAGCGTTATGCAGCAAGGCAGCAATAACACGTTTTGCAGGAGACTGCAACAATCCAATTACTTCGCCGATCAATTCGTTCTTTGTCTTGATCGCTACAAGTGCTTTCAATTGATTATCGCCGGCATATATATCGCCATTAATAAAAGCAGCTTTCAATTCTGGTTTTGCACCATTGCTTGCTTTACGGAATGAACTGATAATTAAAGCCGGTTCTTTCGGATTTTCTGAAAACATCAGGGCTGTTACATTATTCAATGCATCAAATACACCTGCATAACGTTCAGCATCCAGAGATTCCAGTGCTTTTCTGATCAGTGTGTTCTTAGCCACTTTCATTTCAACATTCTTGTCGAAACATGCACGGCGAAGTTTACCCACTTGTGCTACACTTAATGATTCGGTATCAGTAATGTAGAAATTATTGTATTGACTGAATTTGCCTTTCAGCACCTCAATCACTTCATTTTTTTGTTCTTTAGTCATGATTTTAGTTTTAATAACCCTGAAAGGATTAGTTCATGAATGATTTAGTGTCAACAGATACCGCCGGGCTCATAGTGCTTGCAATGAAAATACTTTTCAGGTAAGTTCCTTTTGCAGTAGAAGGTTTTGCCTTCACAATTGCATGAATAAACTCAGTTGTATTTTCTACAAGTTTTTCAGGAGCAAAACTTACACGACCGATAGAAGCATGAATGATGCCTGCCTTATCAACCTTGAAAGCAATTTTACCGCCTTTTACTTCATTTACAGCACCTGCAACATCATTTGTTACAGTACCTGTTTTAGGATTGGGCATTAAGTTACGTGGACCTAACACTTTACCTAACTTACCAATCTTCGGCATCACTGATGGAGTTGCAATGATCACATCTACATCTGTCCAGCCACCTTCGATCTTTGTGATGAATTCATCAAGACCAACGTGATCAGCACCAGCTGCAGTTGCTTCAGCAACTTTATCAGGAGTACAGAGTACCAATACTCTTTTCGTTTTACCTGTACCGTGAGGTAATGTTACAGTACCACGAATAGCCTGGTCAGCTTTTTTAGGATCAACACCCAAACGGATGTGAACGTCAACGGAGCTGTCGAACTTAGTGCAGTTAATTTCTTTTACGAGTGAAGAAGCTTCTTTGAGGGAATAAACTTTGTTATTATCCACCTTCGCTTGAGCTACTTTTCTTTTTTTCGTCAATGACATGATTAAAAAAATTTAAGGTGAATAATTAGTTTTCCCAAGGGGCTTTACCGTCAACAGTTAAACCAAGACTGCGTGCAGTACCTGCAACCATGCTCATAGCACTGTTGAGTGTAAAGCAGTTCAGATCAGGCATTTTGTCTTTAGCAATTTCTTCAACCTGTGCCCAAGTTACTTTACCAACTTTAGCACGGTTAGGCTCTTTAGAACCTTTCTGAAGCTTTGCTGCTTCTAATAATTGAACGGAAGCTGGTGCAGTTTTAATAACGAAGTCGAACGACTTGTCGGTGTAAACAGTGATCAAAACAGGTACTACTTTACCCATTTTATCCTGGGTTCTTGCATTGAACTGCTTGCAGAACTCCATGATGTTAAGACCCTTTGAACCAAGGGCTGGACCTACAGGTGGCGCAGGGTTTGCCTGTCCGCCCTTTACCTGCAGCTTAACAAATCCTGAGATTTCTTTTGCCATTGTAAAAGTTTTTTTGGTGATAACGTCACGCTTTTGGCATGACTCCCAAACAAATAATTCTAACTGTAAGAACTTTTGGGACGGCGAAGGTAAGGCTCATAAGCTTACCGGCAAAGGATTTGAGCAAGAATTTCATTGCTTGATTATGCCATCTCCTCAGAAACTTGAAAAAAAAGTTGAAAGAAATAGAGTAAAAAAATGCTGCTATCTTTTATTCACAACAGAATTTGGTTTAATTTTTCATTCTTATTCAACTTTTCATTAAACCCATTTTATAACTCATGGCAAAAGCAAAGAAAAAAGCAGCTAAAAAGCCTGCTAAAAAAGCAATTAAAAAGAAGGTAGCTAAGAAAGCTCCTGCTAAAAAGAAAGCAGCCCCAAAGAAAAAGGCAGCTAAGAAAGCCCCGGCTAAAAAGAAGGT
>JBEBHT010000535.1:0-2105 GCA_040081135.1 Lacibacter sp.
CCGGTGTTTCTCCGCTTGATTATTTTTTCAACAGCATGGAAACAATGGTGTTTGAAGATCTGCTTCACTCAGGCAACTACAAAAAAATTAAAACAGATGCTTTGCCGTTGCAAATAGTGAATGATGTTATTGCACATTTTGATACTGTTACAGCGGGATATAATGGACTTATCCATACAGAATTCAAAGAAAATTCTATCGCTAACTACAATCCGAATGAGTACAGAAAAATGCTGCAGGAGCTCAACCAGCTTGATTCCTTTAAACGTTTGCAAACACAGTTGCAACGAAACACAGCACTTAACAAACGTTTTTTTGAACGCTTTGTACAACTGGTGCACAACCGTGCCCAAAACATGATCAATGCCTATTTGACTGGTGATGTGGGTGAACTTGAAAAACGGCAATACTATTATGCCGGCAAAAGAAATTACAATGAATTTCTGGAGTATATGCAGCTTGCACTTTCATTAATTTCTGCAGATCATCCATTGGCCAATGTTCTCCGCATTAACCAGCTTTACCTTTCCGGTGTAATTGCAAGATTACAACTTGCCACTTCTAAAAAAACCGATAGTCTTGTAAAAGCTGCTTATCAATACCAGCAGCAATCATTGATACTTGAGCCTTATGCTGCCTATATTCATAATGAGCTGGGTAATTTATACATTCATCAGAAAAAATATGATTCAGCAGCTTACCATTTTTCATTTGCTTCAACATTAGCACCATCATGGGCTATTCCCTGGAGTAATAAAATACGGCTCAATCTTATTCAAAAAAACTGGAGCAAAGCAAAAGAAGCGTTTCAAAAAGCTGATTCTTTACAACCAAACCTTGCTTATGTACTTATGAATGCTGGCCTGGTTATGGAACAGGAAAAAAACTTTTTGGCAGCAGAAACATGGTACCTGCGTTCCATCAACGAAAACAACGTGCATTATTTACCTTTTGAACGGCTGGCAAACATTTACCTGCATACAGGCGAATACAGCCTGGCAAATGAATATTTTCAAAAAGCTGCTGAACGTAAAAACCAATTTGCAATAAATGATTCGTATTTCAATTTTGGTTTGGAACTGGGAGGTGTACCTGTGGGTAATGATAAGATTAAAAGAGCCATTCAAAATTGTGAAAATGGATTGCAGGAAAACATTCCGCAATGGACGGAGTATTACAAAGCGCTCAAAGGTTTCAGCTTCATAACAAACAATAACACCTACAGTACAGACAGTTTGAAAATAGTACAGGATGTATTGATGAAGGTGCCTGATATGCCGTTGGTCCATCACTATCTTGGCCTTGCATTGTGGAAGACAGGGCGCTATGATGAAGCAGAACCTTTCTTATTGCAGGCAGCGGCTAATTATAAAAGCGAAACAGTCTTTAAAAATGATCTCACAAAAATATTGTATTCGCTGGCCCCAAAGGTAACAGACAGTTGCCTGCTTAACGTGTTTTTGTATTTAATGTATGATGAGGCAGAAGACCATTACATGCTGGCTTCTATTTATGAAAAAAGAAAAGAGCAGGAGAAATTAATAAAACAATATGAAAGTGTAATTGCTGCCGAAAATAAAAAACAATTCCAGCAGGCTGCGTTATCAGGCTTTGAAGCGTTAATTAAAACAACGGATAGTTCGTATGACGCAAATGAAGTGCTTATAGAAGCCTATTTAAAACCTGTGGTCTTATACGGTGTTTTAAAACTGGCAAGGCTTTATGAGCAGTGGGGCAACTATGAAGGAGCTGAAAAACTGTTGCTCAAACAAATACAGCAAAATCGTAAAGCCGGAGAAGAGCGACGTAAAGCACAAAATGAAAATTTAAAAGCAAGGGCAGAATTTCGTAAAACGGATATTAAAAACATTCCCGAAACCGGGCAAATTGTTTTTGCAGGAACAGACGGTTACATACTTGCAATAAATGAACTGATTGAGAAAGAAATCTATAATTTCTACCTGCGCATGATACAACTCTTTCCCAGAAACTATTACTGGAAAGAACAGGCAGGTTTGTTTCTTTATAACAGATTGGATTTGTGTTATAAGCAAATGCCGGTTGAAGAATACATCGATTTTACAAATCGCATACCTGATTTTGCT
>JBEBHT010000146.1:0-9535 GCA_040081135.1 Lacibacter sp.
GATAAGTTGAAGATGATTGCAAATCACGGTCAGAAAGTCCGTTACTATCATGAGATGGTTGGTTGTAACTCCAGGCTGGATACCATGCAGGCAGCTGTTCTGAATATCAAATTAAAAAAACTGGATGAATATATTGCTGCCAGACGAAAAGCAGCCGATTATTATGATGGAGCATTTGCCGGTAATAAAAATATCACAACTCCTTACCGTGCACCTTACAGCAATCATGTATTCCATCAGTATACCTTAACATTGGATGGATTTGATAATGTTGCTGATGTAAGAAATGGATTGAATGTATTTTTAGCTGAGCAGAATATTCCATCCATGATCTATTACCCGGTTCCCGCTCATAGTCAGAAAATGTTTGAAGCATTTGGCGGTGGTGATTATGATTTAAAAATCACAGACTGGCTTACTGATCGTGTGATTTCACTTCCAATGCATACCGAACTGGACCAGGATCAGTTAGAATTTATAACAAGTAAAGTATCTGAATATCTTAATAAAAAACCTTAAAACCCCAAACACATGAAAATCGCAGTAGTAGGAACCGGTTATGTTGGTTTAGTAACAGGAACCTGTTTTGCCGAAACCGGTAACAGAGTTACTTGTATCGACATTGATCAAATCAAAATTGAGAAATTATCAAAAGGCCAAATCACTATTTATGAACCCGGATTAGAGAAAATTTTTCTCCGTAATTTAAGTGAAGGCCGCCTGCATTTTACAACAAATCTTGCAGAAGGCATTAAAGATGCAGCCATTATTTTCCTTGCTTTACCTACACCTCCCGGTGAAGATGGAAGTGCAGATTTAAAATATATATTGGGAGTGGCTGATGATTTAGGAAAAATTCTTACCGACTTTAAAGTAATTGTTGATAAAAGCACAGTACCTGTTGGTACTGCTGATAAAGTTTCTGCTGCCATTGCAAAAAACTGCAAGGTGGAATTTGCTGTAGTAAGCAACCCTGAATTTTTAAGAGAAGGTGTGGCTGTAGAAGATTTCATGAAGCCCGACCGTGTAGTTGTGGGCACCAGCAATGAAAAAGCAAAAAAGGTGATGACTGAATTGTATGCTCCTTTTGTACGCAGTGGTAACCCGGTTATTTTTATGGATGAAAAAAGTGCTGAGTTAACCAAGTATGCAGCCAATTCATTTCTTGCTGTAAAAATTTCTTTCATGAATGAAATTGCCCGCTTGTGCGAAAAAGTAGGTGCTGATGTTGACATGGTTCGTAAAGGTGTTGGCAGTGATGATCGTATCGGCAAGCGCTTTTTATTCCCCGGTATTGGTTATGGCGGCAGTTGTTTCCCCAAAGATGTACAGGCATTGGTGAGATCATCAACCGAAGTAAACTATGATTTTGAAATATTGAATGCAGTAATGAAGGTAAATGAAGAACAGAAGTTGTTCCTCATGCCAAAAATTAATGCCTATTTTAAAAATAATCTCAAAGGCAAACGTTTTGCCATGTGGGGACTTGCATTTAAACCAAATACAGATGATATTCGTGAAGCACCGGCTTTATATATGATTGATGCATTAACGGAAGCAGGTGCAACTGTTTGTGCCTACGATCCTGAAGGAATGCCCAACGTAAAACAGGTGGTGGGTAACAAGATTGATTTTGCTGTGAACCAATATGATGCTTTGAAGAATGCCGATGCACTGATTATTGCCACTGAGTGGAGCGAATTCCGTACACCTGAGTTTGAAAAGATCAGTGAAATGCTGAAAAACAAAGTGATCTTTGACGGACGTAATGTATACGACAGAGAGCAAATGAAGCAACTGGGGTATCATTATGAAAGTGTGGGAAGGGAAGCCGTAATTTAATTGAAGACCATTTAAAATAATAATATGGATCAGAAAAGAATTTTAATCACTGGTGCAGCCGGCTTTCTTGGTTCCCACTTGTGCGAAAGAGCTATTAAAGAAGGCTTTCGTGTTGTTGCTATGGATAATCTGATTACAGGCGATCTCAAAAATATTGAACACCTGTTTAAACTGGAACAGTTTGAGTTTTATCATCATGATATTACCAAATTCATTCATATCCCCGGCAACATTGATTATATCCTGCATTTTGCTTCACCTGCAAGCCCGATTGATTATTTAAAGATTCCCATTCAAACATTGAAAGTGGGCGCTCATGGCACACACAATTGTTTGGGACTGGCAAAAGCAAAAGGAGCAAGAATACTGGTGGCATCTACATCAGAAGTGTATGGTGACCCGATGGTGCATCCGCAAACAGAAGAATACTGGGGAAATGTAAATCCCGTTGGACCACGTGGTGTGTACGATGAAGCAAAGCGTTTTATGGAAAGTATTACGATGGCGTATAACCGTTTTCATGGTGTTGAAACAAGGATCATCCGCATCTTCAATACTTACGGTCCACGTATGCGGCTCAATGATGGCCGTGCATTACCTGCATTTATTGGTCAGGCTTTGCGTGGTGAAGACCTCACTGTTTTTGGTGATGGCAGTCAGACAAGAAGTTTCTGTTATGTAGATGACTTGGTAGAAGGTATTTACCGTTTACTGATGAGTAATTACGACATGCCGGTGAATGTGGGCAATCCGTCTGAAATTTCATTGAAAGATTTTGCTGAAGAGATCATTAAATTAACAGGAACAAATCAGAAGATTGTGTACAGAGATTTACCTGTTGATGATCCCAAACAACGTCAGCCCGATATTACAAAAGCAAAAGAAATTCTTGGATGGGAGCCTAAAGTAAACAGAAGCGAAGGCTTGAAAATTACTTATGAGTATTTTAAAAACCTTCCAAAAGAAGAATGGACAAAGCTTCCGAAAGAGTTTGTAAGTATTATGTAATAAACGGCCTCCCCAAACCCCTCCAAAGGAGGAGCTTAGCAAAGCACAAGGCCAGCTTATTTTCAATGTATAAGTATTTGATATGATGTTGAAATTTGTAGAGTGAAGAATAAATGATGAAGTGGAAGAATTAAAAGTTTAAATAACAATAAAAAGTACCGCCTCCTCTCTTTTGGAGAGGAGGAAGGGAGGTGAGGCGTATGTATCAATCACTAATAAGTAAAGAAAAAAAAATCGCAGTTGTTGGGTTAGGTTATGTTGGTTTGCCATTGGCTCTTGAACTGGCTGCGCATATGCAGGTGATTGGTTTTGATATCAACCGCAGGCGTATTGAAATGATGCAGCACAGTGAAGATCCCAGCAAGGAAGTAGATGCAGATATGTTTGCAGGTAAGGATATTGTTTTTACAGATGATATCAATGTGTTGAAAGAGGCTTCATTCTTTATTGTAACAGTGCCTACTCCTGTTGATGAGTATAAAGTTCCTGACCTCACTCCGTTAGAAAAAGCAAGTGAAACTGTTGGGAAGGTGTTGAAGAAAGGAGATTATGTTGTGTATGAAAGCACAACCTATCCCGGTTGTACAGAAGATGATTGTATGCCGATACTGGAACAGTTTTCTGGTTTAAAAGGGAAAGTTGATTTTAAGATTGGTTATTCACCTGAACGGATTAACCCGGGAGATAAACTTCATACATTATCCAACACAGTAAAAATTGTTTCCGGGTGTGATGAAGAATCTTTGAAAGAGATTGCAAGCATTTATGAATCTGTTGTAAAGGTTGGTGTTCACCGGGCGCCGAATATTAAAGTGGCTGAAGCAGGTAAGATCATTGAAAATGCACAGCGTGATTTGAATATTTCTTTAATGAATGAACTGTCCATTATTTTTGACCGCATCGGTATCAACACATTTGATGTTGTAGAAGCAGCGGGAACAAAATGGAATTTTCATAAATACACACCTGGTTTGGTTGGTGGCCATTGCATTGGAGTTGATCCTTACTACTTAACTTACAAAGCACAGCAGCTGGGGTATAATTCAAAAGTAATTGCCAGCGGCCGTTTTGTAAATGATGAAATGCCAAGGTATGTAGCGAAGAAAATCATTCAGCATATTATTAAGCATGCACCCAATCCTTCCACCGCAAAAGTGTTGGTGCTTGGAGCCACTTTTAAAGAAAATGTATCTGATATCCGTAATTCGAAAGTGGCTGATATGGTGAAAGAATTACTGGAGTATAATGTATCGGTTGATTTTGTTGATCCGTATGCTGATGCTGCTGATGTAAAACATGAGTATGGCTTAACAATGGTTCCTGAAATAGGGAAGGCATACGATGCTGTTGTAATGGCGGTTGCACATAATCAATATAAAGAATTTACTGAAGAATTTCTGTTAAGCATTTCTAATGCAAATGCTTTGTTTGCCGATTTGAAAGGCATTTACCGAAATAAAATTTCTAAACTGAAATACTGGAGTTTATGAAAACACAATTAAAAAAAACAATCTTAGTAACCGGTGGCGCCGGATTTATCGGCAGCCATGTTGTTCGTCTCTTCGTTAATAAATATCCCGATTACAAAATTGTAAATGGAGATGCATTAACCTACGCAGGTAATCTTGAAAACCTGAAAGATATTGCAGCTAAGGACAATTATGTGTTTGAGAAGATGGATATAACTGATGAAGCAAAAGTTGCAGAACTTTTTGATCAGTACCATTTTGATGCAGTTATTCATCTTGCAGCTGAAAGCCATGTAGACCGCAGCATTATGGACCCTTTGTCATTTGTAAAAACAAATGTACTGGGTACAGCCATTCTGCTCAATGCAGCCCGCAAGGAATGGGCAGGTAAACATGAAGGGAAACTTTTCTATCATGTATCAACAGATGAAGTGTACGGTTCATTGGGTGAAACAGGATTCTTTACAGAAGAAACACCTTATGATCCGCATTCCCCATACTCTGCATCGAAAGCAGCTTCCGATCATTTTGTGATGGCTTATTATGATACATATGGTCTTCCTGTTGTGATGAGTAATTGTTCAAACAATTATGGTTCACATCATTTTCCTGAAAAATTGATTCCACTGCTCATCAATAATATCAAAAACAATAAACCACTTCCTGTTTATGGGAAAGGTGAAAATGTAAGGGACTGGTTGTTTGTGGAAGATCATGCAAGAGCTATTGATACAATTTTTCATAATGGAAAATTAGGCCAGAGTTATAATGTTGGTGGGTTTAATGAATGGAAGAATATTGACCTTGTGCATGTACTCTGCAAAATCATGGATAAGAAATTAGGAAGGCCAGAAGGCGAAAGCGCCAAGCTGATTACTTATGTTAAAGACAGAGCCGGTCATGATTTGCGCTATGCAATAGATGCAACCAAGCTCAACAAAGAATTAGGCTGGTCGCCTTCGCTGCAATTTGAAGAGGGACTGGAAAAAACGATTGACTGGTATCTGAATAATGAGGAATGGATCAATCATGTAACCAGCGGAGACTATCAGCATTTTTATGCTGATCAGTATGTAAAACGTTAGTTATCGGTTTTAAGATATCCGCTATTGTGTTTATCATGTTTAATTTGTTTTATGCCATTTACACACACACAGTTTCCTGACTTAGTTGTATTTGAACCAAAAGTTTTTGGTGACGACAGGGGCTATTTCTTTGAGTCTTATAATAAACAGATGTTTGCCAGCAAAGGGTTTGATCATGATTGGGTGCAGGATAATCAATCCAGTTCTGTTTATGGTGTAATCCGTGGGTTGCATTTCCAAAAAGGAGAACATGCACAGGCAAAATTAGTACGTTGTTTAAGAGGTGCAATCTTGGACGTGGTAGTTGATCTCAGGAAAAACTCCCCAACCTTTAAACAGGTTTATTCAATTGAGTTAACTGCTGAAAAGAAAAATACATTACTTGTACCACGGGGATTTGCACATGGATTTTCAGTATTAAGCGGTATGGCTGAAGTGATGTATAAATGTGATCACCTGTACAGTAAAGAAAGTGAAGGAGGTTTATTATACAACGATCCTGTTTTACAAATTGACTGGCGAATTGCGGCAGGTAAAGAAATCGTTTCAGATAAAGACAAATTAAACCCCAAGCTCGCTGATTTAGCAGAGGATAGTTTCTTTTAATAATATACAGTATGGATAAGCCCTCTGTTCTTGTTACCGGAAGCAATGGGCAGCTCGGAAAAGAGCTGCAGGTTTTAGCAGAAAGCTATCCGCAATTCCGTTTTGTTTTTGCTTCACGTGAAGATTTGAAACTTCATCATTATGGATTGGTTGAGAATTTCTTTTTAGCAACAAAGCCACAATATTGTATAAACTGTGCTGCATATACTGCTGTTGATAAAGCAGAAAGTGAAGCAGATATGGCCATGCTGGTGAACGGAGAATCAGTAGGTAACCTTGCTGCTGTCTGCAAAAAATATCAAACAAAACTGATTCATATTTCCACCGATTATGTGTTTAATGGAGAAAGTGAAATTCCTTATAGAGAAAATGATTCAACGGGTCCTATCAACATATATGGTGTTTCCAAACTGCAGGGTGAGCAATTATGTATGAAAGAAGATCCTGATGCGATTATCATCCGTACTGCTTGGGTTTATTCTTCTTTCGGAAATAATTTTGTAAAAACGATGATGCGTTTAATGAATGAGCGCAATGAACTGAATGTTGTAAGCGACCAGGTGGGTTCTCCCACTTATGCTGCTGATCTGGCCATGGCAATTCTTACTATTATTTCATCAAGGAAATGGCAGGCGGGAATTTATCATTACAGTAATGAAGGAAAAATCAGCTGGTATGAATTTGCAGCAGAAATAAAAAACCTGGTTGGCAGTAAATCAATTGTACATCCCATTTTAACGGCTGAATATCCAACACCTGCAAAACGTCCGAAATTTTCATTGCTGAATAAAGAAAAGATTAAAACTGTTTATGATATTGATATTCCTGACTGGAAAGTCAGTTTAAAGAAGTGTGTTGAACTTCTGCAGGCAGGATAAAAGCAGAATCGAGTAAAAATTTACGAGTACCATATAATTGCAAAAGCCACTCATTAGAGCGGCTTTTGTTGCCCTGCACGGACATTTTTCGAACCATTTTATACCTGATTTAACCAGACTTGCAAATCTTATAACGGCATAAGATTTATGCAGGTCTTTTTTATTTGTTGATTTTTAATGAGTTAGAACGCAAAAATACAAAAAATGAAAATTGATAAAAACTATGCTGAATTTATCCAATCTATTAAGCAGCAAATTGTGCAAAGCCGTTACGCTGCTGCCAGACTTGCTAACAGGGAACAATTGCTCCTTTATTTCAAAACAGGGTTGATGATTTCGGAGAAAATTAAGGCTCAAAAATGGGGTGCTAAAGTGCTTGACCAAATTTCGGCAGATCTGCAAAAAGAGCTGCCAGGGCTGAAAGGATTTTCGTCCGGAAACCTTAAAAAAATAAGGTTGTTTGCTGAAGCTTATGCACCCCATTTGGTAATAGGTTCGACACCGTCGAACCTATTTGGGCTGGCTGGTACGGGAGAGGGTTTTTCAATTAGTTCGACACTGTCGAACCAAATAGATGACAAGGGTCTTTATGAAGCTTTTGCTGGAATTAGCTTCTCCCATCATTTTGCCATTATCACTAAAATAAAGAGCTGGGAAGCCCGGATTTTCTATATCCAGTCTGCGGCGGCCAATTTTTGGTCACTGACGGTGCTGGAACATCATCTTGAAAATGACCTGTTTGGCAAAGAAGGAAAGCTGCCCAATAATTTTGATAAGACCGTAACCCCAGCCCTAAAGCCTTCGGCCCTGAAAGTGTTTAAGGATGAATACCTGCTGGATTTTATTGCCGGCGAAGAACTGGATGATGAACGACATATTGAACAGCAGGTGGTTTTAAACATCCGAAATTTTATTTTGCAAATGGGCAAAGGTTTTTGCTTTATTGGTAACCAATACCGGCTTGAAGTGGATGGGGATGAATTTTTTATTGACCTGCTGTTTTTTAACCGCCACCTGAAATGCCTGGTGGCTTTTGAATTGAAGAAGGGAAAATTTAAACCAGCCGATGCCGGGCAGCTTAATTTTTACCTTAATGTGCTGGATGAAAAAGTAAAACTGCAGCAGGAAAACAGCAGCATTGGTATTGTGCTTTGTAAAGAGAAAAATAACACCGTGGTTGAATTTGCCATTAAAAGCTTTGACAAAGCAATGGGTGTGGCTACATATAAAACCTCGAAACAAACACCGGTGCAAATGAAAGGAATATTGCCGGATACTGATGAATTAGGTAAGTTGTTGTAACGAAATCAATCAAACCAAATCAGGCTAATTACATAACCATAGCTATCAGAATAGTAACATTGTTCATGCATGGTTCTGTTTGCTCTGTCATCATTCGCATGAAACCAATTGTCAGGTTCTACATCTTCAATGCCAGTGTATTTACTATCTTTTTTTGTAAAAAACTCTCCTGCCACTGTTGCCGGTGGTAGAGATTGACCAACTTTAAACCTGAATGACCATTTAGGAAAATCTTTACTTTGGGCAAACCATTTTACAATATTGTTTTCTGAAATAACAGCAGTAATTTCATGCGTCCCGATTTCTGCAAACCTTAAAACGGTTGCCAATATGCTGGAGTGAAAAGCATTTGAAAGATTAAGGATAGTGTCTAAAGAAAATTTTTTACGAGGGCCGCCTGAAAAACTCCTGAATTTGTTCTCTGGCATAAGCAAACAACTTGCAAAATAATCTGCTTCATATTCAATAATGTTTTTCTGGTTAACATTATGTAACGAAGCATGGGATTCAATCTGACCTGTCATTAACCCAAGCCTATGTTCATCAATAAAATAATGTCCATATTCATGCGCCAGTGTGAAGTTCCCTCGCTTGGTAGTTAAGCCGTTTCCCCTGTCAATATTTATATGGATATGAAAATCTTTATTGTCGTATAATAACATACCATCAAAAGCATCTTCGTAATGGTCATGGTAATATTGCAAGCCTTCAAATTTTGCAATAGCCTCCATATCTGTTGCATTTGAATTATAAAACTGTGAAGCAACATAATGCGCTATATCACTTATTATTTTCTTCCGTGGAGCTGCTATCATCTGTTTTGGGATTCACTTGATTCTTTTTCATTTTGTCAAGAATATGTTTTGGTAGGTTGGTGCCATTTCTTGCAACCATCCTATATGCTGAAAACTCTTCTTCTATTGCTGGAGTAATATTCATTTTGACAACTTTTGATGCAGATAATCCTTTTAGTATTCTTTCAGGGTCAATCTCTTTTCCAGTAAGTTGTTCATCCAACTCTCCATACAGTTTATTGAACCTGGATAATTCAAGCTCATTAGTTGGGAATAAAAACCCTGTTGAGGCTAACCACTCAGTTACATTAGCTGGAGTAATATTTTTGTTTTTAGCCATAAATATTTAAGTATTCGTCAATTTTATCAAAGGCTTCTTTTTTATAAACCTGAACTGAGCTCTGTGTTATGCCAAGCTCTTCTCTCAATGATTGAAGTAACTTTCTCGGCAACTTAAATCCATCTTGCTCATATTGCTTATACGTTAAGTAAACGATTTTATGTTTTGGCGTAAGCCTTGCCAGTGCCTTTTCAATTACGTCGTGCCGCTC
>JBEBHT010000147.1:0-9498 GCA_040081135.1 Lacibacter sp.
TACATCTTCAGAATACTCAACCATATCCATTTTGTTGATAGCAACAACTACATGCTGAATTTTCAGCAAAGAAGCAATGATTGAATGACGGCGTGTTTGCTCAATAACTCCAAGTCTTGCATCAACAAGTATGATGATCAGGTTTGCATTGGATGCACCTGTGATCATATTTCTTGTATACTGCACATGCCCCGGAGCATCTGCAATAATGAATTTGCGTTTTGGTGTAGTGAAATAACGGTAAGCCACATCAATGGTAATCCCCTGTTCTCTTTCTGCACGCAAACCATCGGTTAACAAAGCCAGATCAACAGAACCATCTGTTCTATTCTTGGTTGATTTCTCCAATGCTTCCAGTTGATCGATCAGGATATTTTTACTGTCGTAAAGTAAACGACCGATCAAAGTGCTTTTACCATCATCCACACTGCCTGCTGTTATAAATCGCAACAAATCCATTATTATAGAATTAAGTCTGTTTAAAAATTATTAGAAGTAGCCGTTCTTTTTTCTGTCTTCCATTGCTGCTTCTGTTACTTTATCATCTATTCTTGTTTCACCTCTTTCACTGATCTTGGTTGCGATAATTTCATTCACCACTTCTTCAAGCGTTGATGCATTTGATTCAACTGCAGCAGTACAGGTCATATCACCAACTGTGCGGTAACGGACTCTCTTTGTTACTACTTTATCTCCTTCAGAAAGTTGTACATGTTCACTCATTGCCACCAGCTGACCTTCATGTTCAATCACTTCTCTGTCGTGTGCAAAATAGATGGAGGGGAGATCAATTTTTTCTGTGCGGATATAATTCCAGATGTCCAGTTCAGTCCAGTTACTTATCGGAAACACACGAACATTTTCACCTTTCTGTATGCGTCCGTTATAAATGCTCCACAATTCAGGTCTTTGCAATTTTGGATTCCACTGACCAAACTCATCTCTTACAGAAAAAATCCGCTCCTTAGCTCTTGCCTTTTCTTCATCTCTTCTTGCACCACCAATGCAGCAATCAAACTTGAACTCTTCAATCGTATCTAACAGTGTGTAAGTCTGTAACCAGTTACGGCTTGGAAATTTTCCTTTCGGCTCAGTAAGACTTCTTTGCTTGATTGTATCCTCTACTTTTCTTACAACCAATGTTGCACCTACATCATTTGCCATCCAGTCACGGAATGCCAATGCTTCAGGAAAATTATGACCTGTATCAATATGCACTAAAGGAAAAGGAATCTTTCCGGGTGCAAATGCTTTTTGAGCAAGATGAACCAGTGTAATAGAATCCTTGCCTCCGCTGAATAATAAAGCGGGCCTTTCAAACTGTGCTGCCACTTCACGGAAAATGTGAATACTTTCCGCCTCCAACTGCTCCAGATAATTTAACTTATATTGACTCATATTCTTGTTTCTTTAAAGTCCACCTGATACGTAGACTTTATATGCAAATAAACACTAAAATCTCCTAACATCTGTTGATAAATACGCAAACGATTGCTGACCGCCGTCAGGATTTTTTTTCTTCTTCAATTTCTGCATGTTCATGCAATCCGCATTCCTTTTTGCTGCTGTCTTCCCACCACCAACGACCGGCCCTGAAATCTTCGCCCGGTCTGATGGCTCTTGTGCAGGGGGCACAACCAATGCTGACAAATCCTTTGTCGTGCAGTGAATTATAAGGAACATGATTTTTCTGAATGAATTCATTCAGTTCTGTCCATGTCCAGTGAAGTATTGGGTGAAATTTAATAATCTGGTTGGCTTCATCCCACTCCAGTTGAGGCATATTTTGCCTGTTGGGGCTTTGTTCAGCCCTCAACCCTGTTATCCAGATTTGTTTGCCCTTTAATGCTCTTTGCAACGGCTCCACCTTCCGGATGAAACAACAGCCCTTCCTGTTTTCAACCGATTCATAAAATGAATTCGGTCCCTTTTCGGTCACAAAATCTTGGAGTGCATCAGCATTTGGGTAATATGCTTTGATGGGATGCTGATAAGATTCCAGCGTTTGCCTCCATGTACTGTAAGTTTCAGTAAACATTCTGCCTGTATCAAGCGTAAAAACTTCTATGGGCAGGTGCTCACTGAAGATGAGGTGACTGATGGCCTGATCTTCCAAGCCAAAACTTGTAGAGAACACAATACTTCCTTCGAATCGTTGACTTAACAATCGAAGACCTGCTTCGGGAGTTTGATCCTTCAGCAGGTTTTCCAGTTCTGTTATAATTGCCTGTTGACTCATTTTCAGTTGAGATTTAATCCAGCCAGTTCAAGGCTTTTCTTTTTTAGTTTTCTGATCTCCACATCTTCAATAATTGGTTCGGGAGTTAAAATAAGCGATGTGCCATTTTCTCTCCACCAGTTATTATTGAGCAATTCTGTTGCAGGTAAAACGCCAATTAAATACTTGCGGTCGCTTTCTGCGTGCCATTCTTCAATCCATTCAAAACGCTCTTTCGGAACAAAGTTCCAGTCATCAAAGCTAACATATACTTTGAGATAGAAATCAGTTGTCAGCTCATTTGGCTGATGATAGTATAATTTCTTGTACTCATACTTATAATCATAACGTAAAGCGGAGATATCACTCAGTACAGCAGATGCTGTAGGGAATGAACCGGCACCTTTCCCGTAAAAGAATTGTTTATCAGAAAAAGAACTTTCAACCACTGCACCATTGTACTCGTTCTTCACGAACGATAAATGATCATCATGCTTCACAAACTGAGGTAATACAAATGCAGCCACTTTTCCATTCTGTAATTTTTTAGCCTGTCCAACCAAACGGATTTCAAAATTCTTTTCACGGCCTACCGTTGCGTCAGATCCCTGAATATTCTGAATACCCGTAAATAAAATCCCTGTTGGTTTTGAAACAATACCATAAGCATGCAATAACAGGATGACCCATTTATTTACAGCATCCCACCCATCAACATCCAGTGTAGGATCAGCTTCTGCAAAGCCTAATTGCTGCGCCTGTAACAATGCCTGTTTGAAATCAAGCTTCTCTTCAAACATTTTAGTGAGAATATAATTGGTGCTGCCATTTACAATTCCCCTGATACCGTGTAACAGATCATTATCATAATACTCTTCCAGGTTACGGATAACCGGGATAGATGCACAGGCTGATGCTTCGTACAGGAAGGAAAGACCTGTATCAATTTGCAGCTGCAATAATTCAGGCAAATGTTCTGCAATCATCTTCTTGCTGGCACTCACTACTTCTTTACCATTCTTTAATGCTGTTGAAACAATATGAAAAGCCGGTTCACTTTCATTGATCACTTCCACGATTACATTGATCTCTGTATCATTCAGCAACACATTCTTATCTGTTGTAAATAATTCATCCGGAGCATTTCTTTTCTTTTCAGGATTCTTAATACAAACTTTTTTAATTTTTGCATTCAGCGAAGGGGTTTGCTGCAATACTTTATACAGACCTTCTCCTACCACTCCAAATCCAAATAACCCGATTACTAACTGTTTATCTGATGACATACTTAATTTGTTAATTGTTTATTTAATTGCCCCTTTTGAGTTTGCTGCAGAAAAGAGTTGATTGCTTTTGTAATCTGGTCATACTCCAGCAAAAAGCCATCATGACCATAAAATGATTCGATACTTTTAAAACTTGCCCCACTGATTGTATTGGCAAGAAACTGCTGTTCACTTACCGGGAATAAAATATCATTGCTGATACCGATCACCAGTGTTCTGGCAGTAATTTCTTTTAATGCCAGTTCAATAGAAGAACGGCTGCGGCCAACGTTATGAGCATCCATTCCTTTACTTAGAAAATAATAACTAAAGGCATTGTAACGCTTCACTAATTTTTCGCCCTGGTAACGCTGATAAGATTCGCTCTTGAAATTATCGAGTTCATCATTGCTTTCTTCAATCTGGCTGATACCATAAGCATCATAATGACGGTAAGAAAGTAAAGCAATGCTTCTGGCTGCAATCAATCCTTCACTGCCGGCATCTGCTGCTTTATTCTTCCATGTTTGATCTGCTTCAATAGCCAAACGCTGTGATGAATTAAAAGCAATACCCCAAGCAGAATGAAATGCATTGGTTGCAATTGGTACAATGTGTTCAAACAATTGCGGCTCTTCAATTGCCCACTCCAGTAATTGCTGACCACCCATGCTGCCGCCAATGCCGAGGAATATTTTTTCAATACCCAGAGATTTGCGTAATGGATCATAAGCACGAATCATATCTCTGGTAGTGAACCATGGAAACTCATGATAATAAGGCTCGCCGGTTAAAGGGTTTTTATCCAGCGGACCAATACTTCCATAAGCACTGCCGGGCATGTTTACACATACAATAAAATATTTACTCGGATCAAATAACTTTCCTTCGCCTACCAAACCGGTCCACCATTCGGATGGGTCACTGTTGGCAGTTAATGCATGAAAAATCCAAACCACATTAGTTTTTGATTCATTCAGCTTACCTAATGTTGTATACGCTAAATGATATTCATTAAGCAGCGCACCTGATTCTAACCTGAATGGTTTATTATATGAAAATATTTCTGTTGACATTTACTATTATCGTCTTTTGAATCTTTATCAGCTGAATTAAAAACAAAGCGTACAAGAGTGTGACACAACGCAGGTACATTCATGCACCTGCGCCGGTCAACTACTCTTTATCCTACCAATTCTTTTTCAAATACTGCCTGGAAAGCCTGTTCGAGATCAGCTTTAATATCATCAATATGCTCAATACCCACACTGATGCGTACTAAGTTGGGATCTACACCTGATGCTATCTGTTCAGTTTCGCTCAATTGTTCATGCGTTGTGCTGGCAGGATGAATTGCCAATGTTTTTGCATCACCCACATTCGCCAGGTGGCTGATCAGTTTCAATGAATTGATAAACTTCTCAGCATTTGCTCTTCCACCTTTAATACCTACCTGCAATACACCGCCAAATCCATTGGTTAAATATTTCTTCGCCAGTTCATGATATGGATTGCTTTTTAAGCCGGGATATAATACAAACTCAACAGACGGATGTGTTTCCAACCACTGTGCTAATGCCAATGCATTTTGAACATGACGTTCAACACGTAATGACAATGTTTCTAATCCCTGCAATAACAGGAATGAATTGAATGGACTTTGAGCAGAACCAAAATCTCTCAAACCTTCTACTCTTGCACGAATGATGAATGCAATGTTTGGTAATCCTAATGGATTGCCTTCGCCAAAAATATCCCAGAATTTCAATCCATGATAACCTTCACTTGGTTCTGTAAACTGCGGAAACTTTCCGTTACCCCAGTTGTAGTTACCAGCATCAACAATTACACCACCAATTGTTGTACCATGACCACCGATCCATTTTGTTGCGCTTTCAACAACAATGTTTGCTCCGTGTTCAATTGGACGGAACAGATAACCACCAGCTCCAAATGTATTGTCAACAATTAATGGCAGATCATATTCCTTCGCCAGATCAGCAAACTTTTTAAAGTCAGGAATATTTAAACGGGGGTTACCGATTGTTTCCAGGTAGATCGCTTTTGTATTCTTGTCAATATGTTTTACAAAACTTTCTGCATCATCACCATCAGCAAAACGTGCTTCAACACCAAGACGTTTGAAAGCTACTTTGAACTGATTGTAGGTTCCTCCATATAAATAGGAAGTAGAAATAAAATTATCACCGGCCTGCAGTATATTATTCAGAGCAATAAACTGAGCTGCCTGTCCGCTTCCTACAGCCAATGCAGCCACACCACCTTCCAGAGCTGCAATGCGTTGTTCAAACACATCACTGGTTGGGTTCATGATCCGTGTATAGATATTTCCAAATGCTCTTAAGCCGAATAAATTAGCCGCATGCTCACTGTTATCAAAGCCGTATGAAGTTGTTTGATAAATGGGGACAGCACGTGACTTTGTAGTTGGATCGATTTGCTGACCTGCATGCAATTGCAATGTTTCAAAATGAAGTTTGTTGCTCATGATTGAAATGAATTAAAAGATTATTTAAATTAAATTATGTAGTGAGAAAAGAGTGTGTGAACCTTCCCGTCGGGCGGGATCGGAAATGAATAGGTATGCCTTACGGCATACAGCAAATCATACAACAACAGCACTGCATAGATACAGTTGCTAAGATTGGTTTATTGTTGTTGTTGAGCATATTTTTTAAATACTCTACAAATGTAGTTGGGTTTACCCGGTTAAGCAAGTGCTTAAATGTAAAAGTTTTGTCAATGCTTTGAAAAACGATTGTTTGTTTCATCTTTTTACAATTGTGCTGAACAATGATGTTACAGGGTTCTGTATACACAAATCAAAAGAGGAAAGAGGAGCTGATCGTCTGTTAAACAAAAAAACTCACCCGATAGAATCAGATGAGCTTTAGTATAAATAAGTTTTGCTAAAAGCTTGGAATCTGACTTATCTGACCCTGACATTGCTGTCCGGGATGGAATTGGCACCTTTTCTCTTCATTATCCTCCGTACGCTGAAGGAAAATAAGAGAGAGGTTGTCAAGGCTTCATCGGGCCATTACCCTCTGCCTTTCTTGATAAGTGAAATAAAGAACTGGCGCAAATTTAGCAACAAATGGCTCAATCAGCCAAATGTTTTTAGCTAACAAATGTTTTTATACAGCAGCCTGTAATTCCTTTGTAAATATCATTGCCGCTAACACAGAGGGTATCAGTGCTTTGAGCTGGGCTGACTTTTCCACAGCGTTTGAATAATTCAAAGGAATAGAAGCAACTACCTTATGCCTGGGTATAGCTTCATCTTCAAGCATTACTTCAATTGTGTTTCCTTCATGAATGGCGAATCTGAATTGCTCATGCTCTTCAGTAGTAGCAGAACCCTTCAGCATTTGTTCATCATCATATTGAATGCGTCCGAGTGTAAACCCATATTCATTTCTGATGAGCTGAAATAATTTGTTGAATACTCTTTTTCCAATGAAAATACTTCGCCTTATTGTCCCGCTTTCCAACCGAAAACTTTCTGTTGAAGGACTTAATCTTAGTGTAAATCTGTGTTCATGCCCGTCATTATTTAAAACCATGGGAACTGCATTGTAAACTCCGATGCTCATACGTGTAAGTTTTATTTTTTTGAATGGCAGGTTCTAAATCAGCGTTAAGTTAGGACGATGCCCTCCAAATAAAAGCAGATTTAGGCCCAATTTTTCCACATCACAATTTCTTAACATTGGAAAGACATGCCTGTTGAAAATTTTCTGCCTGTTACTGCTGTTGATTAAACAGATAACATGCTGAGTGCCATACCTGAGTGACTCACAAAATCTTACTTCTGCTGATAAAAGATTTCACGGTAAATTCGTTTCCCGGCTATCGTGACCGGATTCCAAATTATGAGTGACACTTTTAATGATCAGATAGAAGTTTCAGGCGCAAGGGTACATAACCTGAAAAACATTGATGTAAGTATTCCCAAGAATAAGCTGGTTGTAATTACCGGTATCAGCGGAAGCGGCAAATCTTCTCTGGCCTTTGATACAATTTATGCAGAAGGACAGCGCCGCTATATGGAAACCTTTGGCGCATATGCCAGGCAATTTGTTGGCGATATGGAGCGGCCCGATGTTGATAAGATCACCGGCCTCTCCCCTGTTATTTCCATCGAACAAAAAACAACCAATAAAAATCCACGCTCAACAGTTGGAACTATTACCGAAGTGTATGACTTTCTTCGATTGTTGTTTGCTAGAGTTGGTGAAGCTTATTCGTATAACACAGGAAAGAAAATGGTGAAGTGGAGTGAAGAAGAAATTGTTGAAAATATTTTCCAGCGTTTTGATGAACAGAAAATTTTATTACTTGCTCCATTAGTAAGAGGACGTAAAGGACATTACCGTGAACTCTTTGAAGACATAAGAAAGAAAGGGTTTGTAAAAGTGCGGATCGATGGTGAAGTAAAAGATCTTGTACCAAAGATGCAGGTTGACCGCTATAAAATTCATGATATTGAAGTGGTGGTTGACCGGTTGAAAGTAAGTGATGATTTCAGAGTACGCATCAGCCAGAGTGTACAGCAAACATTAAAGTTGGGGAAGGACCTGATGTTTATTGGAACAGAAAAGGGTGGCGTTGTTTCTTATTCCAAACAGTTGATGTGTGAAGATACCGGGCTCAGTTATGAAGAACCATCACCCAATGCATTTTCATTTAACTCACCTTATGGTGCGTGCCCAACCTGCAAAGGTTTGGGAAATGTGTATACCATTGATATGGAACTTGTACTTCCTGATAAAACCAAAACAGTGAAAGAAGGTGGTATTGCTCCTTTAGGTGAAGAACGGGAAGCAAGTGTGTTTCAGCAAGTGATTGCATTTGCAAAAAAGTATAAGATCAAATTAGATGTACCGGTAAAAGATTTAACGAAAGAACAATTAGAATTACTATTGTTTGGTGATAAAAATATTAATGCATCACTGGAAGTTGATCCCGGTGATGAAACAGTACCGCAGGAATATACCGGAAGTTATGAGGGTATTATTCCCATGCTGAAACGCTGGTTTGTTTCAACAAACAGTACAGAAGGTTTGCGTGACTGGGTAACACAATTTATGACATTGCAAACCTGTGGCAGCTGCAATGGTGCAAGATTAAAAAAAGAAAGTTTGTGGTTTAAAGTTGAAGATAGAAATATTGCTGAGTTAAGTGAGTTGAATCTCGATAATCTTGCTGCCTGGTTTGATGGACTTGAACTCCGTATCAGTAACCGTCAGGCAGCAATTGGGAAAGATGTATTAAAAGAAATCAGGGAACGTTTACAATTTTTATTGAATGTTGGATTGACTTATCTCACTTTAAACCGTTCATCAAAATCATTGAGTGGTGGCGAAAGTCAGCGTATCCGTTTAGCAACACAGATCGGATCACAATTGCAGGGCATCACTTATATTTTAGATGAACCGAGTATTGGTTTGCATCAACGGGACAATCACCGTTTAATAGATGCATTGAAAAATCTAAGGGATGTAGGCAACAGTGTGCTGGTTGTTGAACATGATAAAGACATTATGCTTGCTGCCGATCATTTAATAGATGTTGGTCCGCAGGCAGGAAAGCATGGAGGTACTATTGTTTCTGCAGGAACTCCAAAACAAGTTCTTGCATCAGGAAGCGACACAGCCAAATATCTCAACGGTGAGAAGAAGATTGCCATACCGGCTGAAAGAAGAAAAGGGAATGGAAAGTTTATCGAATTAAAAGGATCAACAGGTAACAATTTGCAGAACGTAAGTATTAAACTGCCGCTCGGCAAACTGATTGTTGTAACAGGAGTGAGTGGCAGCGGCAAGAGTACTCTTATCAATGAAACACTCTATCCTATTCTTAATAAATATTGTTACGATTCCAATGCGATTCCAATGCCTTATAAATCCATCAAAGGATTGGAACATATCGATAAAGTAATTGAAATTGATCAGTCACCAATTGGCCGAACGCCAAGAAGTAACCCTGCCA
>JBEBHT010000148.1:0-9483 GCA_040081135.1 Lacibacter sp.
CGTGGTGAATACCTGGTAATGATCCCTACGTTCAGTTACAAAGGATATAAAGTAAGACCAAGCGATAAAGATGAAATCATTCTTCCCAGTGAAGACGGTTTAATCATTGTCAATCGCAACAAAGAAAAAGAAAACGAATTCATAGGTAAGGTTGAAAAACTGCATTCACAGTTTATTAAACCTGAAGGCGGAACACAGCTTGCGCTGAAAGGTGCAGAAGTATTAAAGAACAACTGGTTCTTTTTGTTTGTGGATGCCATGAAGGAAATGAAAGTTCCCGTTGAAGGATGGGATGTACTGAAGAATTTCCGTTTCAATACATCAAAACCAAAAACACAGATCTACATCAGCAATGGTGTTGACTGGTTTGATGCAAAAGTAAATGTAGTGTTTGGCGATCAGCAGGTAAGTATTGCTGAAGTAAAGAAAGCACTGGCCAACAAACAAACTCTGGTGCATTTAGCTGATGGCTCTTTGGGCGTGCTGCCTGAAGAATGGATCAAGCGTTATTCCATGCTGTTCCGTGTCGGTGAAAACAAACACGACAAACTGCGTTTATCAAAATATCATATTAGCGTTATTGATGAGTTGTACGAGAACAGAGATGAAGCAGAGCTGATGATTGAGCTGGAAGAAAAGTATGAACGTTTGCGTGAATTTAAACAGATCAAAAAAATTGATCCGCCGAAACATTTAATGCCCATCCTGCGGCCATACCAGGAAAGTGGTTTTCACTGGCTCAACTTTTTAAGTGAAGTTGGCTGGGGTGGTATTCTTGCCGATGATATGGGTTTGGGTAAAACCATCCAGGCTCTTTCATTCCTGCATCACCTGCGTGAAAAGAACGGACATTTAAAAGCTTTGGTTGCCTGTCCTACAACGTTGATGTATAACTGGGAAAATGAAATCAAGAAGTTTACTCCTGAACTCACTTATCATATTCATCATGGTGCACAGCGTACAAGAGATAAAAAACAATTTGATCAGTTTAATGTAATCATTACAACTTACGGTACGCTCCGCAGCGATATAAAATTATTAAGTGAACAGGGTTTTGATTGTGTGATCTTAGATGAAAGTCAGGCAATTAAAAATCCCAACAGCAAGGTTGCGAAGGCGGCAGGTTTGCTGAAAAGCAAGAACCGTATCTGCATGAGCGGTACGCCTTTGCAGAACAATACGTTTGACATTTATGCGCAGATGAATTTTCTCAACCCCGGGATGCTGGGCAGTGTAGAACATTTCCGTAACGACTTTGCAACGCCCATTGATAAGTTTGGTGAGAAAGAACAGAAAGATCATTTGCGTAAATTATTATTCCCCTTCATTCTTCGCAGAACCAAAGAACAGGTGGCGAAAGATCTTCCGGAAAAAACAGAAACTATTCTTTACTGTGAAATGGAAAACGATCAGCGGAAAATCTATGATGCTTACCGGAATGAATACCGTTCAAAGATTCTGGGTACCATTGAAGATGTTGGTATTGGTCAATCGCAGTTAACAATCTTACAGGGATTGATGAAGCTGCGGCAGATCTGCGATTCGCCTTCTATCTTAAACGAAACAGAAAAACTTCCCAATCATTCTATCAAGCTCGATGAAATTGCACGTGAGCTGGAAGAAAATATGGGTAATCATAAAGCATTGGTGTTTTCACAGTTTCTGGGAATGCTGGCGCTGATTAAACATAAATTAGAAGAGTTGAATATTCCCTTTGTTTATTTTGATGGAAGTACATCTGCTGCTGACAGGGAAAAAGCGGTACAGGAATTTCAGAACAATGAAGAAGTGCGTGTGTTTTTAATTTCATTGAAAGCGGGTGGCGTGGGTTTAAACTTAACGGCTGCCGACTATGTATATATTGTTGATCCCTGGTGGAACCCGGCTGTTGAACAACAGGCTATTGACCGTACACACCGTATTGGTCAGACGAATAATATTTTCGCTTATCGTATGATTTGTAAGGATACCATTGAAGATAAGATTGTTCAGTTGCAGGAACGGAAACGTTCGCTTGCAAGAGATTTGATAGCTGATGATAATGGTTTTGTGAAGAGTTTGACGAGGGAGGATGTGGAGTATTTGTTTAGTTAAAGATTTTATTTGTGATAGAGAGGGGACGCAAGCGTCCCCTTTTTCTTTCTTGTTCTTTTGTCTTGACACAAAAAGTCAAAACGGGAAATAATGTATTAACAGCACTAAGTGTATAATTTCTGCTGATTGGTTTTCAACTATAATATATTTTTGAGACCTGCATCTTATAGCATAAATTTATGTGTTAGCGGCTAAATATGAAGACACTACTTCTAACAATAACATTATTGACATTTTCATTTTTTGCAAAAGCAAATATGGATTGTATCTGGACAAGTCAAAAAGCTGGTATAACAATCAATTACGTTGCTGCTTGCGACTTTGAAAATCAATCTGCAATTGACAGTATTCTAAAAATCGTTCTAAGCCAGATAAACAGGCAGGTCACAAGTTTAAAAATACTTGTCTTAGTAAATCACAGGTGGCTTAGTTTCCCCAACGGACATTTTCAGAATTTTTTTTCAATCGGGTTTGACACATTAAGAGAAATTGACAACGATTATATTTTTGACTACTATTGGAATCAACAATCAATTTCTGCTAGTGAAAACCATGGACTAAATAAATTTAGAAGTCAGGAATTTCCTATTGATATAAATTCAACTAATAACAAAAAGGCTTTAAAGACAGTTGGAGTTAAAATCATTTATGACATTGAGTACAGCTTAGGTAAACCTGTTTGGGATGATTTAATAAAGGCAATTGTATATGCCACAAAAAACTCGGACGTTCTAAAAAGTCAACAACGGCGAGACACCGTTAGATACAACACTAATGGATGGTATGTTACACTTACAACAATTGACACATTTGCTATTAATAAAATTATCGGCAGACAAAGTGAAACTAAGAAAAAGGACACAGCTCTAGAATCGCCAAAATTAAAAAATAATTATTGGGTCATCGGACTTTTGGGTTTTATTGTTGTTGGCGTTATTTTATATCTGGCTCGACAATACAGCCGCTAACATTGGTTTTATGCAAGTTGGACTGGACAAACATCGCTGGGCATTAGTTCTTAACTTCATCAAAATATTTTCAATCAGCAGTGGCACGGGCAGACGGAATTCTATTTGCCAACCTGCATAAAGCCCTGTACGTTGTGCGTCAGCTTAAAGAGACATCCTACATGAAACAGACAGACGGATTTATTGCAAATGGTTTTACATCTTTAGACAATATTTATACGACAGAAGAAGTAGAAAATATTTTACAGCAAATCAGCCAAGCAAATACGGACAAAGAAACCTTTAGAAAGTCAAGCGACCTTTTCGCAATCAGACAATTCTTAAAAGAAGTTCCAGGGGTTTTGGACACAGTTTTTAACGATAACCTCAAAGCTATACTGAAAGAACTATTGGGTGACAGATACTTTGTTGTTAAAAGCATTTATTTCGACAAGCCCCAAACTTCAAACTGGTATGTTTCATATCATCAAGATCTTACAGTTTCTGTTGACAGAAAATTGGAACTGGCAGGCTTTGAATTTTGGACAACAAAACAAAATCAATTTGCAGTTCAACCACCGCTTGACATTTTACAAAACATTGTGACAGTTCGTATTCATCTTGACGAAACAAACGAAGACAACGGAGCCTTAAAAATTATTCCAAAATCTCATCTAAAAGGAATTTACAGACCCGAAACAATTGACTGGACAATTGAAAGCGAAGTAAGTTGCAACGTTTCCAAAGGTGGGATCATGTTAATGAAACCGTTGCTGTTACATAGTTCTGGCAGGACAACTAATAATAAGCAGAGACGGGTAATACACATTGAGTTTTCAAATCAAGAACTGCCGACACAGTTAAATTGGGCTGAAAGAATAAACCTTAATTGACAAAGCCGAACGCCCAACAAAAGGTTTTGTGCAATCCTCCTAAACCGAAATAACATGTGCTCTTTCACTGTATTTAAAGCGTGCACGGGTTTGTTTTAATCGCTGGAGGAAAAACCTGGTGCTATAGTCCTATACCAAAACTCCAACAACGGCGTAAATAAAGCCCGGCTCTGTGAACCGGGCTCTCTGCGTTTTTTACCTTACCGTGCTTTTTTCTTTGGATCGGCTTTTTTCTGTGCTGAGCTTTTCTTTTTGGTTGGCTTATTCTTCCTGGGTTCAGTTGTCTTTTTCGACATAGATTTAAATTTAAGTTTAGTGAATTATTTACTCATGGCTGCAGAGTATTTCTTCCTTTTCTTACATGTTGTCCTTTCAGAAGCGGCAACTGTACAGCCAGAGTGTAAGTAAACAAAGATATGCCTATAAGGGTAACTCGAAATTTAATCAAGGTTAGCCGCCTGGGCATATTGTGACCTTTGCACCCTGTTGTAAGGTTAGGAGTGGCGATTGCCTTCGACATTGACAAGATCTTGAGAAGATCCCCGGACTGACTGCGCACAACACTGGTATTGCTGCAAGTGGGGCTGGACGTTAGAACTTCAGCTGATTGCATCGCTGTACTATTGTGCCGGCAGGCGAACATCTATTTGGCTTATTCTTATCGGTTGGTGTCTCACCAACCGAAATTATAAAGCACTAATTTTATGTCATGAACATTTCTCATGCACGTCAGGGGCAAATGGAAACATCTCTCTGTTATTTTTATACAGATACTATTCATGGATTTAAACACCTACTTAATGACGATGTGTTTAAACTGATATACATTGATTCATGGAAATATTTGAAAGCAAAAGGTCTGATTGATATTTACGGGTATGTGATTATGCCTAATCATATTCATTTGTTGTGGATGATGAACGGTTTGAATGGTAAGGAAAGTCCCGCAGGGAGTTTTGCAAAATTTACTGCTCACCAATTTCAAAAAATGCTGATAGAGAAAGATACCCAAACACTTCTGCAATTTCAATCAGATAAAGCAGACAGATTATTCCAATTCTGGAAAAGAGATCCTCTTGCTATTTCTATAACATCGAAGAAAGCTTTATTGCAAAAACTGGATTATATTCACAATAACCCGGTACAGGAAAAATGGAAATTGGCAACTGTGCCGGAAGACTATCGCTGGAGCAGCGCTTCTTTTTATTTAACCGGTAAAGATGAGTTCGGTATTTTAACTCACTATGATGAATAACAATTTCGGTTGGTGAGACACCAACCGATAAGAAAAAGGTTACTACGACAACACAAAACCAAACGTTTATGAAGACCTGCCCGTTTAACAAATTTTCGCTAATATTCTTAAAAGTGCAACCCCTTATGAATAAGTACCTGTATTTAATTGCCTTCTTTTTCCCACTAATCTGTTGCGGTTGTGACAACGCCCAAAAACAGCACGATAAGAAGCCTGTTTTATTAGCTGACAGGGAAGCACCTTTGGGCTGGGTTTATTTGAAAGTATATGAAGATAAATCCTTCGACTTTATATTAACAGGCCTACGAGACAAGACTGTTTATCCGGGTACCTGCCGTCTTAGCAAAGACACAATCTTCTTCACTTATAAAGATTCAATTCCTAAGGCAGGCAAGACTGCAATTATCAGTGAACATTCCGTTTCCTATATAGACGGTGGCTATTCTGAAAGTGTTGAAATAAAATTAAACAAGCTGACAAAATAAAACTGCCTACAACATCAACTGTGTAAAAAAACAAAAGAAGCATTATGAGTGAGAAACTTGAAACATCAAAACAAACAGGCAAACATTTCCTGTTGAATAAACTTACAGGAAATTGGGAAGGCATCACCAAAACCTGGTTTGAGCCTGATACGATTGCTGACGAATCAGCGATCAGCGGAACTATGCGGCCAATTCTTGACGGCAGATTTATTCTGCACGAATACAAAGGAAGCTTTGGCGGTAAGGCGCTGGAAGGAATTGCCATTTTTGGATACAATCTTGAACTGGAAAAATTTCAGTGTGCGTGGATCGACAGCTTTCATAACGGGTCGGCCATTATGTTTTCGGAAGGTGTGAGAAAGGATCCTGCTTTTTCAATGCTTGGAAGTTATTTTTATGTAACTCCGGAGTTTGAACAGAAATGGGGATGGCGTACAGAAATTGATTTGGTAAATGATGATGAAGTGAAAATTACTGCCTATAATATTTCTCCTGAGGGCAGCGAATCGAAAGCAACCGAAACGGTGTATACCAGGAAACGCTAAGCTGTTGAAATAAAAAGGGGAACTCATACTATTTTGTGCAAGAGTTGATGGACAAAGAAAAATGATTCATTTCTTCGGTTTTGCTGAACTGTAATTCGACCGACACAGACAGAATTCTAATTCCACACCCGAAGTAAGCCACAGCCGTCAGCAATCATTGCAAAACAACTTTCAAACGTATCAGTAAACATTCATCCTGCAACAACTAAAGAACAGCAACATTTCTATATGGATCATGACAAAACTTACAGGGCCGCTATTTTTTCAGCTGCATTTTTTATCCTTCTTCTTTTCTTGCATAAACCAACTGCGGTAAATGCACAAGCTGAAATGAAGAAAAGAGATTCAACTGTGCAAAGCAGAATTTCTGAAGAAAATTTTATTCTGATCAATGGTATTGAACAGTGGGTTACAATTAAGGGAGAACGTTCAAAGCCTGTAATCCTGTTCCTGCATGGGGGACCGGGCAGTCCGATCAGTCCATACTCAGACAACCTCTACAAAGATTTGGAAAAAGATTTTATTGTAGTTCAATGGGATCAGCGTGGAACAGGAAAAACGTTTGGAAAATATGCTCCGGAAGAATTAACACCTGAGTATTTAAAAGAAAATCCATTAACCGTTGAACTTATGACGAAGGATGGAATTCAACTATCTGAATTTCTTTTAAAGCATTTAGGAAAACAAAAAATTATTTTATTTGGCACTTCCTGGGGTTCGGCACTTGGCGTAAAAATGGCTACAAAGCGGCCCGACTTATTTTTCGCTTATGTTGGGCATTCCCAAATTGTGAACCCGGTAATTGATACAGAATTTTATGACAAGATTTATAAACTTGCAGAAGATAATAAAGACAAGGATGCTTTAGAAATATTAAACGCAATAGGCAGGCCTCCTTACGATAGGGCAAGAAAATTTGGCCAGCTGTTTAAAATTCTGAAAAAATATGAACGGGCAAATTCAATTGCCGCACCCGAGAACTGGTTTGTACTTTCTCCTGCTTACGACAATGCAAAAGACAATCAAAACAGAAGCGATGGCGACGACTATTCGTTTGTAAATTATTGTGGCGACAGTAAATTGGGTGTAAGCTCCATGAGTGCTGGCATTAACCTGCTAAAGGACAATATGGAATTTAAAATTCCGGTATATTTAATACAGGGTACTGAAGATCTTTTAACTCCAAAGGAAAAAACAGAAGAATATTTCAATCAACTGAAAGCCCCTGAAAAAAAATATTATTTGTTACCAAAAACGGCACACGGTTTTAACTTATCCGTTTTAGAAACACAATACGAAATATTTAAGCATATAAAAACTTTGTAATTGAGACAACACCTGAACCCTTTGAAGAATATGCAGGCTCTACCTTTTCTCTGATATCCTCACTGTTTTAAATAATCACCTTAAACCAAAATGCTATGCAACAGAACAGAAGAAACTGGTTAATGAAAATCGGGTTTGCCATTGCTGCTGTGGGGCTTGCAAAAGTCAACTCATTTGCATCGCCTGGCCGCAGCTTTCCAACTGCAGCAACCGGAGGCAATATGAAGCTCGGTGCATTTTCGGTGAGTTTGAATGTGAAAGATCTTACCGCTTCAAAACAATTTTATGAAGCTCTTGGGTTTGTAGTTTTTGCCGGTGACCTGAAAAAGAATTACCTGATCATGAAGAATGAACATTCGCTGATCGGTCTGTTTTCCGGAATGTTCGAAAAAACGATCTTAACGTTTAATCCCGGCTGGGATGAGAACGCACAAAAGATAGAAGGCTTTGAAGATGTGCGGGAAATTCAGCGAAAGCTGAAGAGCAAAGGAATTAAATTCACACTTGAAGCTGATGAAAAAACTACAGGACCTGCCAGTTTTATGATTGCTGACCCCGACGGCAATCAACTGCTTTTTGACCAGCATGTTTAGTGTTTAACTAATTTGCTGACATATTCGTTTGATAAAAACAGCAAAAAAAATTTTCATACTATGGCTACTAAAAAAAAGTTATCAGCAGCTGAACGTGAAGAGTTACTCAAAACCCTGAAAGCCCGTTTTGAAAAAAACATGAACAGGCATAAAGGCATTGGGTGGGACAAAGTATTGTCCCGCTTAAGCGGGATGGATGAAAAATTGTGGTCGCTCAATGCAATGGAAAGTACCGGTGGAGAACCTGATGTTGTTTTGTTCGAAAAAAAAACCACCGCAGCTGCGGGGCAAGCCGGCGAGTTTATTTTTATTGATTGTTCTGCCGAAAGTCCGAAAGAACGCAGAAGTGTTTGTTATGATCATGAAGCGCTTGAAAAAAGAAAAGAACATAAACCGCAGGACAGTGCTATGAATATGGCGGCCGACATGGGCATTGAGCTTTTAACGGAAGAACAATACAGGGAGCTGCAGCAGCTTGGAACATTCGATTTGAAAACTTCGAGCTGGGTGAAAACTCCTGCTGCCATCAGAAAACTTGGCGGCGCTCTTTTTTGTGACCGCCGCTATGATACGGTTTTTGTGTATCACAACGGAGCAGATTCTTATTATGGCGCCAGGGGTTTCCGTGGTTTGCTGAGGGTATAACTAAATAACATACTATGACAAAGAGTGGAATGAATCCAAAGGTTGATTTTTATTTTGCTAAAGATAAATGGCAGAAAGAGCTGGAGCAATTGAGAGCGATTGTTCTTGAATGCGGGCTTACTGAAGAGTTGAAATGGGGTTGCCCCTGTTACTCTTTTGAAAAAAGCAATATTGTTTTAATACACGTGTTTAAAGAATACTGTGCCTTTTTGTTTTTCAAAGGTGCTTTGTTAAATGATGCCAAAGGTTTGCTGATTCAACAAACAAAGAATGTGCAGGCGGCAAGACAGATCCGTTTTACAAATTTGCAGGAAATCGTTAAGCAGAAAGCCATTCTGAAAACGTATATCTATGAAGCTGTTGAAGTGGAAAAAGCAGGGCTGAAAGTGGAGCTGAAAAAAACCGCGGAATACAAAATGCCTGAAGAATTTGAAACCAGATTAAAAAAGAATCCTGCACTGAAAAAAGCATTTAATGCATTAACTGCGGGAAGACAAAGAGCATATCTGCTGCATTTTTCTGCGCCCAAACAATCGAAGACCCGTGATGCAAGAGTTGAAAAATGTATGCAGCAGATTTTGAATGGAAAAGGTTTAAATGATTTGTAATTCTCTTCTTGAAAAAACTCAATCACTTTTTTGTTGACGTTTAAATTAATCAAATATGACTTTTACAAAACTGGTTCCGAATGTTTTTTATG
>JBEBHT010000536.1:0-2078 GCA_040081135.1 Lacibacter sp.
TTTTATCGTCTTACGCAGGATCAGATGGATGCTGAAGTAAACTATTCTGCAGGTAGAATGATGAACAGTGCTGTATTCGGGCAAATCATTATCCTCGTTGTATACTTGCCTATATTTACGTTACAGGGTATTGAAGGAAAGATGTTTAAACCAATGGCACAAACAGTAGCCTTTGCATTGTTGGGTGCATTCATTTTGTCGCTCACCTATATTCCGATGATGAGTTCAATTTTCTTAAGTAAGAAGATCAAACACAAACAAAACTTATCTGACAAGTTTATGGTGTGGATGGAAAAACTCTATCAGTCGAATTTGTCAACGATGCTGAACTATCCAAAAACAATTCTTGCTTCAGTTTTCACCTTGTTTATTGCTGCGATAATTGTTCTGCGTTCTTTAGGTGGCGAATTTATTCCAGCGTTGGAAGAAGGAGATTTTGCTGTAGATACAAGAGTACTTACCGGCAGCAACCTGCAGACAACTATTGAGAATACACAGAAAGCTGCACATATTCTTAAGACAAGGTTTCCTGAAGTAGAAAAAGTTGTCACTAAAATTGGCAGTGGTGAAGTGCCAACCGATCCAATGCCGATGGAAGCAAGTGATATGATGGTAATTTTAAAGGACAAAAAAGAATGGACATCTGCAAAAAGCTTTAATGAACTCGCTGAGAAAATGGGTGAAGCATTAAAAGATGTGCCGGGTATTACAGCAGGGTTTCAATTTCCTGTTCAAATGCGTTTCAATGAATTAATGACGGGTGCAAGACAGGATGTAGTATGTAAAATTTTTGGTGAAGACCTGGATACATTGGCACATTTCGGACAAAAGCTTGGAAAAATCATCGCTACTGTGGATGGTGCGAAAAATTTATACGTTGAATCAGTAAATGGTTTACCACAGATCATTATCAATTATAACCGTAGCGCAATCGCTCAATACAACTTAAGTATTGCAGATATCAACCGCATTGTGAATACTGCACTTGCAGGACAAAGCAGCGGAATGTTATTTGAAGGAGAAAAGCGTTTTGATATAGTTGTAAAGCTGAAAGGAGAAAAGAAAAAAGATGTAACAGATATTCAGAATCTATTGATTCCAACTCCCGGTGGCAGCCAGATTCCGCTATACCAGTTAGCTAATGTAGAAATCAAAGAAGGCCCTAACCAGATTCAACGTGAAGATGCCAAACGCAGAATTGTTGTTGGGTTTAACGTTCGGGGCAGAGATGTACAAAGTATCGTGAATGAACTTCAGAAAAAAACAGAAGCTCAATTAAAACTTCCTCCCGGTTATTATATTACCTATGGAGGAGCTTTCGAAAATTTAAATGAAGCAAAGAAACGATTGACGATTGCAGTACCGGTTTCATTACTATTGATTTTTATGCTGCTGTACTTTGCGTTCAATTCAATTAAACAGGGGTTGTTGATTTATTCTGCTATTCCACTATCAGCCATTGGAGGAATTTTATTTCTTGCACTGAGAGGTATGCCTTTCAGCATCAGCGCAGGTGTTGGTTTTATTGCGTTGTTTGGTGTGGCGGTATTGAATGGTATTGTATTGATTGCTGAGTTTAACCGGTTGAAAAAAGAAGGATTGCATGATGTAAAACGAATTGTGCTGATGGGAACAAAGATCCGTTTACGTCCTGTACTTATGACTGCCGCAGTTGCATCGCTTGGTTTTTTACCTATGGCTTTAAGTAATGGAGCAGGTGCCGAAGTGCAACGTCCACTAGCCACCGTTGTAATTGGCGGTTTATTAATTGCCACTTTCCTTACATTGGTTGTGTTACCCGTATTATATATGGTATTTGAAAAAGGGATCTCCATGAAAAAGAAAAATAAAATTGTAACGGTTGCGCTGATATTGCTTTCCTGTAACATGGCAACAGCACAAACTTCCATTACATTACAGGCATCAATTGATACTGCCCTGAAAAATAATTTGCAGGTAAAGAACGAAAAACTGATGTCTGAATACAGGAAGTTAATGATCAGCAGTTCAGCTGTTGTACCGCAAACAAACGTTGTTGCTGATATTGGACAGATCAACAGCATTTATACCGATACCAG
>JBEBHT010000537.1:0-2065 GCA_040081135.1 Lacibacter sp.
TTAAGTTGAACAGGTTCCTGATAAACGGAACATAAATCAATGCTGCAATAAATAATAAGGTAATTCCAATAATTAACGGAACAAGGTTGTTCTTATAGGTCCATGTTTTAATAATTGAATAATAAAAAGAGCGGTTAACCAGTGTTAAGAAAACATTGCTGAATAATAGTGTTACGAAAATAATTGTACGGATCGTGGTTTCATCACTACCCTGCTGCATAAAATAATAACCAATGCCCAAACATCCTCCTGTAATCATCAACCCCTGCACAATGCTGACAGTTAATTGACGGAGTGATAAGAAAGTAGCTCCTGCTTTTCTTGGAGGACGCTGCATTGTTCCCGGCTCCATCGGTTCATTTTCATAAATAATAGAACAGGTTGGCCCCATAATGAGTTCAAGAAAGATAACATGCACCGGTGAAAAAATATTGGTGAACTTCCATGCAAGTAATAAAGGAAGTGCTACAATGAGAATGATAGGAATATGAATGGAAACGATATACTGAATGGCTTTTTTCAGGTTATCATAAATCTTACGACCTAATGCAACAGCATCTGTCATATGTGCCAGGTCATCATCGGTAAGAATTAATGATGCTGCACTTTTTGCAACTTCACTGCCACGTAGTCCCATCGCTATTCCTATATGTGCAGCTTTTAATGCCGGGCCATCATTTACACCATCACCGGTCATAGCTACCACTTCACCATTTTCTTTCAAAGCATCAATCACTTTCAATTTTGCTTCGGGAAACATGCGGGCATAGATATCAACGTCTTTTACTTTTGCCTGTAAATCCTCCTTACTCAGATGCAAAATCTCATCCCCTGTCAATACATTGCTGTTATGCTCTAATTGTATTTGCCCGGCAATAGCCAAAGCAGTTTCAGCATAATCACCTGTAATCATCTTCACCGGTATTCCTGCATCACGAAATGTTTTAATTGTTTCTGTAATTTTTTCTTTTGGCGGATCCTGAAAAGCAATCAACCCGAAAAACTCATACTCAAATTCTTCCTGTGCTGCCGGCCATTCTTTTTCATTCCAGATTCCTTTGCCCACTCCGAGAACACGATAACCTAATCTTGCATATGCCAACGATTGTTCTTCGATTTGTTTTAATTCTTTAACGGATAGTTTTGTTTGCCGTAAAATACCTTCAGGCGCACCTTTTACTGCAATGATCGTTTCTCCTTTTTCATTCCTGAAAATATGAGTCATCTTGGGAGGTTTGCCTCCAATTGGATATTCATGCACCTGTTTAAATTCCTGTCGCCTGTCTGCAGCCGCAGTTTTTTCGTACAATTCATGAATGGCTTTTTCCATCGGGTCAAATGGATTTGTTTCACTGCTCCACATGGCATATTCAATCAGTTCAGCCGGCAACCCATTGTTGTCTTTTATTTGTACAGATAAGTTTGCTTTAAAATCATAAACACTTTCAATACTCATTTTATTTTGAGTAAGTGTACCCGTTTTATCTACACATATCACCGTAGCAGAACCTAATGTTTCAACATACTGCGGTTGCTTGACAATAATATTATTCTTCAGTAAACGGAAAGCACCCAATGCCTGGAATGTGCTGAAGGCAACCGGTATTTCTTCTGGAAGAACACTCATTGCCAATGTTAATCCCTGTAAAAAAGACTGTAACAAATCTCCGGATTGATAAAAATTAAATCCAACCACAATTAAAAAAGCTGCGGCACCAATCCAAACCATATTACGTACAAATGAACGGATCTGATTTTGCAAGGGCGTTTTTACAACAGTGATTTCTTTCAGTGATAATCCAATTTTCCCAAACATGGTTTTCAAACCAACGTCAGTCACTTTTACTGTTGCACTTCCGCTTGTAACCAATGTGCCCCTGTAAACACAATTCTTATCGTCGGCAGTTTTAATTACAGCAAAAGATTCACCTGTAAGAATAGATTCATTGAGAGAAAAATCGTTGGCTCCAACAATTAATCCATCTGCTGCAACAACCTCCCCTTCTTCCAGTATCAGTAAGTCATCAACAACTATTTCTTCTGTAACTATTTGAACAATCTCTCC
>JBEBHT010000149.1:0-9395 GCA_040081135.1 Lacibacter sp.
AACGATTTCTTTTGCTTTTTCTGTTGCAGCTGTTTTTGTTTCTGCCAATGGCAGATGCTGCACTTCGTAGCGTTCCTCTTCACTCAATGGTTTAGCAAAACCATACAACAATTGAAAACTATTTTGATTGATGCGATAGAGATTGTCATTACAGTATTCCGGCTTCAGGTAAAACGATGATTCAGGATCAGCACCAATATCACCATCACGTGAAAACTTTTTTCCTGTTGCTCCACCATAGGCTGCAATCAGCTGCACAGATGAAGGGATATTTTCTGCAGTCAGCTTAACGATAAAGCCTTCACTGTTATACAATGCAATTGCATGCAGATAAATTACACCGTTATTCAGCACCGGATCTCTTACTTCATATAACATCGAACCTGCACGATAAATTGCTTTGATGTTTTTTGCTTCAATCAGCCATTTACTTTTTCCATCAACAATAAAACCAAACTTGAGATTACCACCCATTCCCGGCATATATAAAGCAAACTCCGGTAAGTCACCAGCTTCTGCACGGAAAGCAGTATTTCCTCCGTACAATGCACGGTTGAAACGTTTGGTTCCGTTTTCAATGACAATATCATTTCCTTCATGGTGATAACGAACCTGTCGTTCAATGCCATGCCATAGCTTTTTTGTTTGACAGATTGAAATTTGCCAAGCAGAAATAAATAATGTAAAAAGTAGAATCGTTTTCATTTGTAAAACATTATCGATAAAAGCCTCATCAGGCCTCATCCTCTTATCCTTCTCCAAAGGAGAAGGACGGTGCTGCATAACAAATCCACGCATCATATCCACCACATCAAACTCATACCATTAATCAGCATCTCCTAATAGCAGGGGCTGTGCGTTGAAAGCCCCTCTACGGGAGGGGTTTGGGGAGGCCGCCCTAAAACATTTTTTTCAACCCTTCCCATTTCACATTCCATGTTTTCGGAAAGCCGATATTGATTCCTTTGTCTGCATCTGCACCGGTGCACATCAATGCAACAGCATTCAACACACCACCATTACCGGGAAGATAAATCGTCAAACGATCATCCTGAAAATTATGTCCGTTAATTAAATAGGTATTGGTTCTTACAGGCATCAGCAATGCATTTACTGCTTCATCACCCATATGCAAACGTGCTGCTGTCATTGCCATTAATGGATAATCCCAACCCCATGTTTCGTTCCAGTCCCACTTTTCCAATACAGTGAAATAGGTTTTCTTCATCACAACAGTATCCAATCCATTTGCAGCAGGGATTGTACTGTATGCACCCAACACTGCCGGATGATCCGTTAAATACTTTGATCCTTTTTCATAACAATCAGGTGTATTACCGGCAGCAAGATAAACACCGTTCAATTGTGGCAATGGTGCAAGATTGTTGATGATCTCATCCCATTTCTTTTCTCTTGCCAAACCTGAACGTACTCTCCATTGCTGTGCCACTTCCAACGCCCAGCTCCAGTATGACAATTCATATGTTGGATTGAATGTTGATACTGCATCAAAACATTCCTGTGCAGGAATCAACCCTTTACCTAAATTGTATTTTTTTGTCTGCTGATTGTAGGATGGGAACGATGCCATGAAATCGGCTGTTGCAAATAATAACTCTTTGTATTTACTTAATGTTTTACTATTGGGATTGTGACGATACAACATCTCCGCCATATAAATAAAATGCGGCTGCTGCCAGATGAGAAATGCACCAACTGAAGACGGAGCTTCATCACCATTATTATCCGTCATCTTTTGCCAACGTAACCCATCAAAGCCCTGACGCTTTGCAATCAACTTTGCTTTTTCTGCAACAGTAAAATACCAGTCGAGACTTTTTTCCATCAGCTCCGGTCGTCCCCATTGTGCAAAATGAACCGCATGCCACCAATGCATTTCTAAGTGCGGCTTACCATACCAGCTGTTATAGGTTAATCCTGTTTCTTGCGGAGGATAAGCAGCCGAGCATTGTACTTTCGTAAGATATTGCGACAGTATAACTCTGCGTTCTAATTCAAATGCTCTTGCTTCTTTTACTTGTGAAAAATCGACAGCGCCACCACTAAGCCAGAATTTTTTCCATGAGAGCGTACTGTTTTCTTTTGTTTTTAGAAAATCGGTTATGATCGTTTTTGGTTTCTTTTCACTGAAATGAAAGCTGCATTCGAACAAACCCTTTCCTGATGTTGGTTGCAACAGAAAATAATGAGCACCTGCTTTATTGATATTTGCCGAAGAGGTCCAATTCAGATCAACATAGTAATTTGTTGTGTCAAGTGTTCTTTTGATCGTTGCCTGGCCTGCGCTTGCAGATAATGCAGAATTATGTGCAGCATCATTTTTAAAATTATCGCCACCATCTTTAAACTGTGCATTTGGATAAGGAAAACGTAATCGAACTGCAATCCTGTTATTAAATAACAACGGTGATTCAATACGAAATGAAACTGCATCGTATTGCTGATGTGCAGCAGTTGTTACTTTCACAGGAACACCTTCTACTGCAAAATTACTTGTGATCACTCCCGTCCACAGATTCAACTCCTGGTTGATCTTTTGAATATCATTTGCTGTTGCAAGCGTGCCGTCATTCTTTTTAATTTCCAGTCCAATATTTCCTAACTGCAAACGATGTGGATTCACACGAAAATATTCTACCGCCATCTTTACCCTGCCTCCCTCTTTGGGCTGCACGGTGTAAGAAATTTTTCTTCCCTCCAGTTCATACACTTTCTGTGCTTCTTCTACCTGCAGGTTTTCTGTATTAGGAAAACTATGCCAGCCCCATACTGATTGTGTTCCTAGTGGAACGCCTTTTATATATGCATCGGAAAAACTTTGCATACCCGTTGCATCAACTGTAAATGCAAAATTTCCATTGCCGACATTGAGTGATGAAAGCGAATCAACTTTATTCACTTTTACATTGTGACGTTTCACTACCGCTTCACGATTGATGGGTTGTGCAGTTGCCACAAAGACACTAAGGCAGAAAGAAATACAAAGAAGAAAACTTGGTTTAAAATTCATTCTTATTATTTTAATGAACCGCCGTCAGGGTTTGCAACCGCTGACGGGGTACGTCGTTAGAACACATTATCCACCGCCGGTCTACTGTAATTCTCTTTTGAATCTGTTGTTTTCGGCATGCCAAAATAAAAATACAAAGTACGTTTCTTACTTCCGCTTACATGATTCAATTCACTCATCGGTCCATATACTTTTGTATTAGTGGTTAACCCGGTTGCCAGTTTGGTTCCCATTGGCGGAATACAATCAAGAAATGAAATATTTCCAACAGGTAATTCCGGGAATGGTTTGGTTGCACTTGTTAATCCATAAAAATCAAACAGGCGTACAAATAAACCTGTATCGGGTGTTGCCACATATAATTTCCCTTCTACCGTACTCAATTCCATCCAGTTCACTTCACCATAATACCCTTTAAATTCAGGATATACTGCAGGTGCATACCCTGTTTGTGTATTGTTATACATGTTTTGCCAAACGTTTACAGGTGTTCCCGCAATCCTGTTCTTCCATTGACGGGTGGGGCCTTTCCCTAACCATCTGCTGGAGATAATATAATTTTCAGGATAACTGAAACTGATCCCTGTAAACGGATAATCGCCTTCCAAGTTATATTCATACTCCATCGTCGTCCATCCACTGGCATTGATTTTCCATTTTACATATTTCATGCTGCCGCTGTATGCAAACTCAACAACAGCATCTGTTCCTTCCTTATAAACTTTCGATGATACAACTGCTGCATTACCCTTTAGCAATACAGGTCCGTTGTTAAATGATAACACATAATCATTTGCTGTATTTCTTGTGGTAACAAGGTTGCCTGTTTTCTTATCCAGCACAACAGTAACTTCTCCGCCGGTAATTGAATAAACAGTATCCGTTTCTTTGATAAACGTTGAATCATTTTTTGCTGTAACAAAACCACTCAACTGTGCTGCATTGGTTTTAATGGCAGATGTCCACTTATAAATTTCTTTCCCGAAATTATCTTTCGCAACAATCACCAGTGCATCATATGTTTTGTAATCGGCAGGTAACTGAAGTTGCAGAATTCCTTTCTTGGTTGCAGCAATATCAGGTGAAACGGCGGTTCCTTTTTTCTTCACGACATACCCATCAAACCGGTCAAATGGTTTACTGAAATCAACCAATGCCCAGTAGAATGTACATTGATTTGAATTGAGATAATGATAACGGTTTTCCAGTTCAATCTGTCCATTAAACCCGGATGATAAATGATCAGGTAGCTTCAACTGTATGGGAGAAAAGATTTCACGCAGTGCATAAAAGCTTCCTTCTTTTTCACGGTGTGGCCCGAGAATACCATCGGGAGCATTCAGTGCATTTGCATCTAATACATTATTTAAATCGGTGCGTACAACTGCTTCATCAACCATTGCCCAGATAAATACACCACCACTCTTTTGCGATTTCCAATGCAGGTTCCAAAAATCTTCCATAGCTGATCCACCGCCACCATCATCCTGCGCATGCAGCATTTCTGTCGGCATATAAATCAAAGAATCGTTCAGGATCTTTTGTGTACTGTAAAAATCTTCATAGTGGTTGCAGTCAATTCCATTGAACTGGTTACCCGGACGATGATGCGGATGAATAACAGGACGTTTCTGAAAATCCCATCTCACAAAATCATCATCCAGTTCTTTGTTGGTACCACCTTCGTTTCCATTGTCCCAGAAAATGATGGACGGATGGTTCATATCACGCAACACCAATTCTTTCACTAAAGGTTCACCTGCTTTTGCAGAGTAGTATTTTTGCCAGCCTGCTAATTCATCCAGCACATAAATACCGAGGGAATCACAGAGTTGCAAAAAATATTTGTCGGGAGGATAATGACTGCAGCGAACTGCATTCATGTTCATTTCTTTCAACAGTAATACATCTCCCAATTCCTGTTCTTTGCTCAGCGATCTTGCTGTTTCAGGCCACCAGCAATGACGGTTTACTCCTTTAAATTTCACTTGCGTTCCGTTGATATAAATACCCTGCCCATATTTTATTTCAATTGTTCTGAAACCGAATTTTTCAGTATGGACATACTTCTCTTTACCATTATAAAGTGTGACCTTAACTGTATAAAGTGTTGGTGTTTCGCTTGTCCATGGTTTTATACCCGACAACTCACCTCTAATTATTGGATCAATTGCACCAGGTACAACCTTTGTTGGTATAGTACTAATAAGTTTACCATTTTCATCTAATATTTCAGTAAACACACGAGCCATTTTTTGAATGTTTTTTGCAAATATTTGCATGGCGAATTTTCCATCAGCTTTTGCATCAATACCAACATAGTCGATATACTGTTTTGGTGTTGCTTCCAGCCAAACCGGGCGGAAGATGCCGCCAAATACCCAATAATCAGCTAAACGTTCTGCATTGTTTACACTGGCATCGCTGCTCATTTTGCTTACTGTTACTTCGAGTGTGTTGGGTTTATCATAATTCAGCAAAGAAGTAATATCATATTTAAAACGATAGAAAGCGCCACGATGGATATCACCAGCTGATTTACCATTGATCTTTACTTCTGTATCCGTCATGCTTCCTTCAAATACAAGCTGTATTATTTTTCCTTTCATGGATGCAGGAACTTTGAACTGGTATTTATACATCCCCTTTTCATCATAGAACCGGAAATTCTTTCCGTTGGTTTTATAGTCACGCCCATAATTATAATTACCAAAGCCCTGCTGCTCCCAGCAGCTCGGCACCTGGATCTTTTTCCATTCACCGCTGTTGCGGCCTGCTGTGCAAAAGAAATCCCACTGCACCGTATTCTTTGCATCTGTGCCGGAGAGGAATTGAATTTGCTTTTGTTGTCCAAAGAGGCAGGTTGTAAGTACTAAGTTGTAAGTTATAAGCAGCAGCAATTTGTAATTTCTGGACATTTGTATGATCGTTTTATTTCTATTCAATATTATTTCGAAAACAGTTTTATTTGGTCTATGATCACGCCATCATCAACTGCTGTAATTTTTACTACATGTTTTCCCGGCTTACCAACAGCATGACGTGTAGTGCGAATGGCCCGGTTGGTTAATACATTCTGTTTCCATTCTTCGCTTCTTCCCTGTGTGGCATAATCAATTGTTTGCACAGAGCCATCATCCACTTGTATTGTGTAACGGATCTTTGTTCCTTCAACTGGATGATTGGGTGCTAACGCCAAGACTACTTTTACTGAATCGCTGTTACCTGTAAACGAAAAAGAAACAGAACTTCCTTTGGGCAAATTGACTGCTCCACGCTGGTAACCCAACCCATATGCCAATGGTTTTTTACCGGTGTGGGTTTTATAATCTGTTCCGTTGAAAACAAACAATGGCTTCACAGTTTGCGTCAATGGTTGATCAGTTGTTTGCTGAATGGCTTTATCATACACCGCCAGTTTCCTTGGCTTCATATCCATCATGTACTTCCACTTCCCATCTGCAAGACTATTATACCTGTTTGTCAATGTAACAATCGTATCGTATGCCGCATCACTTAAGTTCCATGCTGCTTTACCATGCCTTACCAGTTGTGCATACAATAATTTCCGGTTAATCGCTGCTGCTCCTCTTACCGGGTATTCGATCAATTGAAACCAGCTATCCTGCTTTGCTGAAGAAATACGTTTTGCAAGCTGCACTGTTTTCGCATCAATCACTGCATAGTCTTTCAACCGTTGATTGATTTCTTCTTCAGTCCATGACAAATCAGTTACAATTTTGTATTTCGGATCGCTTTCCTCTGTTCTTGTGGCTCCCATGAATTCAGGTTTACGGATATAAGCCAACCGATAATATTCATTCATCAGCACAACTGTTTCTTTTGCATTTGCTGTTCCAAACTCTCTTGCCAGCCAATTCTGCAAATGTTGCTCTAATCCTTTTTGATTGTTTGCGATGGAATCAATACTCCATGCCATATCTAAAAACAATTCCGTTAAATATTCGCCGGGTTTTATATCACCCACATTTACCACCCACATTTCCTTCGCTCCTTTTTCATAAGCCATGCGCATCTGCGTATAGATCTGTGCAGGATGAGTGCTTGCCAGCCACAGGTAATCATGCGGCCTTCCCCAATAAGAAATATGATAGTACACACCGTTACCGCCCTTTTGCATCCGTTCTTTTTCATTGGGAAAATGCCTGATGTAACCATAGTTATCATCACACCAAACCAATGTTACATCCTGCGGTACTTCAAAACCATAATCATAAATATCCTGTACTTCTTTGTAAGGAATAAATGCCTGCGGTACTTTTTCAATAGCAGGGTTAATATGCTTCATCAATAGTTCCCGTTGTTCTTTCACTGCTTTATCCATCACTTCTTTTTGCTCCTGTAGTGTATTAGCGCCAAGCATTTTGCTATCATGTACACCACGAATACCCAATGTATAAAATGCATTGAATCCTTTGCTTTGTATCACTCTGTCTTCCCAGTACCGATAGATGGTATCATGATTGGTAATGAAATTAAACTCACCCATTGTTTTCTCCTTCCATTCATCCACATTATTACGCAACATGGGTTCTGCATGCGAACTGCCAATCACGATGGCATAATCGGTTGCCATTTGTGCATTGCCGGGATAATGAAAAAAAGCTTTGGTAGAAGGATGCATGGCCGGCCAGATAAGATTTGCCCTTAATCGAAGTAATAACTCAAAAATCTTTGCGTAGGTCTTAGGACCAATATCTACAGTTTCGGGTTCAAATGTTTTTGCAGCCCATGGTTGTAAACCCCAATCTTCATCGTTTAAAAAAATGCCACGATATTTTACAGATGGTTCATTCGATACATATGAACCGGAAATAAACAATTGCTTTCTTTTTTGCGGCGTTGCATCAGCCCACCAAACCCAGGGCGAAACGCCCATCAGTTTTGAGAGATGAAAAATACCATAAGCTGTTCCTCTCGGATCACTGCCAGCAATCACAAGAAGCCCCCCCACCCCCCAAAGGGGGGATTTAACACTCCGCAATTTTGATCTGTCCTTAATTATTGAAATCGTAAATGACTCCCATTTGTTTTTAATCTCTGTTACTTCCAGTAAATTATTTGCTATTAACTCGTCAATAATTTTTGATTTACCGATAGTTCCGGCAACTATGCAGAATTCTTTTGAAGGAACTGTATGCAGCACCGGCATTTGTTTGCCACTGATTAATTGAACATCGTTTGCAAACGCATTTGCAGCAATGGTTACCACTTTTGCATCATGCTCATCGGTACAAATCGCCGCAACGGAAGAGGAAGTGAATAAAGAAAAAGAAGAAGGCTTTTCAGAAACCGAAATGGTATTGGTTTGCGCCCTGCAAATAGTCACAAGAAAAAGCAGACAGCAGCAGAACACAGGCTTGATCATCTTCAGCATACACAATCGTTTAAAACAGCATGTAAATTTAACGTACTGTGGAGGTAAGCTATCCTGCGGTGTCCTGCAATGAAAAGGCCCTTTTTGTTAGCTGTGTCTGTGGTACTCACCCTTTACTGGTGCAGGTCTCCCGACCTGTAGCGTTACTTATTTTGAAATAGTATGTTGTGGTTAGATTAGTTACGCCTGGACACAGGTCAAAGACCTGCGCCAGAGAGACTCTTATTAGTTTGGGCGCATGATTTGCAATTCTGTATCTAAATTAACATCCCATAGCATTTTATTTTCTAAAACTTGTCCCTTAAGATATTTGATCTTCATGATGTGGTATCCCGAGTAACTCGAATTAGCTGCTTCTTTGTGAATAACAAATGGTATAGCCAAATTCAAGTTCCCACTAAAATATTCACTATTGATTCTTAACTTATAATAATTCAGTTGATATAGCAATGAACCGGCCTTCTTACTTTCTTCATTGGTGTCGAAGGGCATCATGTTATCAACTGAGTAATAGAAGACTAAATGGTAACTTTTAAACTTATCATCTAAAATGAATTTTGATTTAGTGGAGATATTGATGGAGCTGTCATATACATGAAATTGCGTATTACAAACCTTGGTAAACTTTTTTGAAACTTGCAATTCCACACAACTGTCATGGTAAATTGCCTCATGTTGATAGCTTTGTGGAAATGATTTATTAAATAGACCGAGCATGATCAAACTATAAAAAAAAAGAAAATTACCTTTTAGCATACTAATGCAAGTTACGAAAACAGGAACGTTCACAGGCGATGTCTGGCGCAGCCGACTCGCCGTGATACGAAGCGAAGGAAACATTCAGGATAAATTAATCTTCATTTGCAGAACTGATTCTGTTAAAGCGGGGGTTCACCACATTGTTAAGCTTTGAGCCAAAACGGTAGTTGATACCAATGCTGGTGTAATAGCTGTCTCTTATACACA
>JBEBHT010000150.1:0-9328 GCA_040081135.1 Lacibacter sp.
TGATTTCTTCAATACGCTCAATAGCAGCACTTCCCCTCCTTGTATTGTAGTATGCTGAAGAAAGCGATTTTAACGGATTGATTGTTTGAGTAAAAAATAAAATATAAGTAATGAAACCATCCGGTGTAAGATGAACAGTCTCAACACCTGACCTCATATCACCCAATACCAATTTGCCGCCAAACCAAAGTACTCCACTCAATACCATTACACCCATAAATTCAGATAATGGTGAAGCCATATCTTTTCTGAAATTAATGCGGTTACGGAGTTCACCAAGATTCATATTCATTTCATGAAAACGCTGACCTAAAACCTTTTCTGCAGTAAATGCTTTAATGACTCTGATACCACTGAGTGTTTCATCAAGTATAGATAAGACCAACCCGTTTTTTTCCTGTGCTTCAGTGGATTGTTTTTTTAAGGACCGACTTACTCTTCCTATAATGAATGCTGTAAAGGGCAGAAACACCAGCAGAAATAATGATAATTGTGGGCTGATGAGCACCATCATCACGAGATAAAACATTATTGTCAGCGGTTCTCTAATTAAAGCTTCCAAAGCCATCATCACACTCCATTCTACCTCATTGGCATCATTACTCATTCGGGAAATCAGATCGCCTTTACGCTGTTCCGTAAAAAATCCAACAGGTAATTTTAAAACTTTATCATAAAGATCGCCACGTAACCTGGTCATTACACCATTTCTTATAGGCGACAGAACACGATAAGAGAGATAGAGAAAAGTATTTTTAAATAAAATGGAAATGATAATTATGATACAAATAAAAGCCAGTGCTGTTTGTGTGCCATTTTTCTCTATTAGGTTGCTTATGATATACTTTAAATATTCTGAAATTCCTTTTGCTGATAAAATAAATTCGGGTTGACTTAAAACACGATTTGATTTATCAAAAAGTAATTGCAGAAATGGCGCCAGCATTGCCAGCGATACCATCGAAAAAACAATCGATAAAACAATAAAAAGGAAGTAAAGGCCAATTTTCCCTTTGTATCCCGTTAAATATTTAAAAATCCTTTTAAACTCTTTCATGATATAAACGCCGCAAAGTAACTACTTTTACAGCGTATAATTGTTGCAGATATGTTAGAAGGAAAACGTCAGAAACAGATAGCCGGAGTAATTCATGAAGAAATGACTTCCATCTTCAGAAAAATGGGACTCAGTATGGTCGATGGTGGATTAGTGTCCATCTCTTCTGTAAAAATTACTCCCGACCTACTGGAAACAAGGATCTACCTCAGCGTGTTCCAGGCAAAAGATAATGCTGCTGTTTTAAAAAAGGTAGAAGATAAAGCCCATGAAATCAAGCGGGAACTGGCTTCCAAACTCAAACATCAACTGAGAAGAATCCCTGAAATAAAATATTTCCTGGATGATACTTTAGATCATGTGTTTAAAATGGAAGAGTTGCTGAAGAAAATTGAGGATGAAAAGAAGGAATATGAGTAAATCGAGCCTGTAGTTGGCAGCCGATAGTCCAGACTAATGCGCTCTTAAATATCCCAACTATAAATTACAAACCACAAACTTTGAACTTTCTCTTCGCCTGGCGATATTTCAAGTCAAAAAAATCAACAAATGCCATCAATATTATTGCATGGGTAACTGTAACGGCTATGGCTGTTGGTACTGCTGCCCTCGTTGTGGTATTAAGTATTTTCAACGGGTTTGAAGGGCTGGTGAAAACATTGTATTCTTCATTTTATCCTGATATACGCATTACATCAGCGCATCAAAAAGTAATGCTGCTTGATTCTGTTATGTTACAAAAAATAAAGCTGCTGAATAATATTGAAGCGGTAAGTATGGTGGTGGAGGAAAATGTGCATTTACAGAATGGAGATTACAAAACAAATGCAGTGATTAAAGGGGTGGATGATTTTTACAGTAAAGTGAGCGGTGTTCCTGAACGTGTACTTAACGGAAAATTTGATATTGGAACAGATGAACAGCCACAACTTGTGCTGGGAAGTGGCATCGAAAATGCATTAAGTCTGCTAAGTGACCGGGCCTTAACTCCTGTTACAGCCTATCTTCCCAAAAAGGGAGTTGAATTTTCAGATAACCCAATGGATGCAATCAGTACTGTTAATCTGCAACCCGCAGGTTCGTTTTCTATTCAGCAGGATTTTGATAATAAATATGTCATCACCAATCTTGCTATTTTAAAGCAAATGCTTGGATTAAAAACAAACGAATACAGTTCAGCAGAAATAAAATTAAAAGAGCCTGCAGCAGAAAAAGAAGTGATTGCTGCTGTTCAGCAATTGCTGGGGAATAATTACCTGGTGGAGAACCGCTATCAGCAAAACCGTTCGTTGTTTGCAGTAATGCAAATGGAAAAATGGGCCATCTATGGCATTTTATCACTTATTCTCATCATTGCTGCCTTTAATATGATTGGTGCATTAACTATGCTTGTACTGGAAAAGGAACAGGACATACAGATATTACAGGCCATGGGTGCAGGTAAGCCGTTTATTCAGAAAATATTTTTAACAGAAGGTGTTTTGCTTGCATTTACAGGAAGTATAATAGGAATTGTACTGGCTTTGATATTCAGTTATTTGCAGGTAACGTTTAAGATCATTCCACTGCATGGATCATTTGTGATTGATTATTATCCCGTGGAAATATTTATTTCAGATCTGTTACTGGTAATTGCAACCGTATTTGTGATCGGACTGCTTGCGTCATGGGTTCCATCAGTAAAAGCCGCCAGACAAAAAGTTTCATTAAGAGCCCAGTAATATTAATAACCCCTGAAACCCATTTCTGTCTTCACTAGATAGATGACTGGCTTTCCATTAGCCAATTGTGCTTCATTACCTTGAAATACAGTGCAGTAAGGTATTTTGCAGACCTACAGAGCCACCCGGATGACCACTCTCACACCCATGCACCATGCGAATAATATCCCTGCTTATTTGTGCAGCTATTTCTTTCAGCTCTGTAATAAATTTTGAATTGTTGGAAGATCTAACAGAAATATATTTTCACTATGAGTAAACTTTTTTACGGTTTCAGGGATCATACACAGGATATTTATAGTCAAAAGACAAAAAAAGCGGTTATTCAGGTTTAAAAGCAATAACTATTTTGTCATTCGGGCTATATGTTTAGCTTTGCATCATACTTTGAAAAGAACAACTGCATGGATCACCTTCTTATCGGCTCAGTAATTGCCTTTTTAATTACTTTTTCTGCTATACCCATTATCATCAGGGTAGCGGAAATGAAGCATTTGTTTGATCTCCCCGATGACCGGAAAGTACACGCAAACCCCGTTTCTCCTTTAGGCGGGATTGGAATTTTTGCAGGATTTATCATGGCCTTCCTTATTGCTGCTCCAATTGGTTATCCTGAACTGCAATATTATGCCGTTGCTTTTTTATTGATTTTTTTCCTTGGGTTGAAAGACGATATTATTGTTTTAACCCCATTGAAAAAATTTCTTGGTCAGTTGTTGGCTGCTTTTATCATAGTTTATAAAGGAGGAATACTCATTGATGGAATGTTTGGTTTCATGGGCATGGATAAAATGCCGATGCTGATCAGCTTAGTATTTACATATCTCACCATTGTAGTAATTACCAATTCATTCAATCTTATCGATGGGGTTGATGGCCTTGCCGGATCACTGGGATTGTTTACCACACTGGCATTTGGAACTTATTTTTTAATGGCGCAGCAACCGCTTTATTCTATAATGGCTTTTTGCATGGCAGGCAGTATGGGGGCATTTTTAATTTTCAATATTTCACCGGCAAAGATATTTATGGGTGATACCGGTTCCCTTTTATTAGGAATAGTAAACTCTATACTGGTAATTAAATTCATCCAGGTGGCAACAGTACCAACTGCTACCATTTATTTGCCTGCTGCGCCTGCTATTGGGTTTGCTATTTTATTTGTGCCCCTGTTTGATACCCTGAGAGTATTTGCATTCCGCATCCTTTCAAGACGTTCACCATTCAGCCCTGATCGTAATCATGTACACCACTTGCTCCTTGAAAAAGGCTGCAACCATAATATGGTTACATTCTTGGCAGTAACATTTAATATTCTCATTGCAGCCGCTACTTTCATGGGCCGTAATATCAATATCACTTTCTTATTGATGGGTCTTATCAGTGTAGGTTTTTCAGTAATCAGTTTACTTATTTATTCAAACCGTAACAAACGCAGAAAGCTGTTCCCGCTTTCATTTGAATCGAAAGAAAAAGTGGTCAGTGAAACCAAGATCATTCCGCTGAAAAAGGGCTCACCTGTTCATGAGCCTGAAGAAATGGCAAAATAATCTGCTTCTCATTTTTTATTGGTTTGACAGTTGAACAAACTATTTTATTAGGTTTGCAGCTAATTAATTATTAATTGTATGTCAGAAGAGCTTTCGTTAATTATGGACGATGCTGAAGAGCACATGAAAAAAGCCATTCAGCATCTGGAGATTGGGTTAGTTAAAATCCGTGCAGGAAGAGCCACTCCAAATATGCTTGATGGAATTGTTGTAGATTATTATGGTACGCCTACGCCCATTGGCCAGGTTGGCAATATCAGTGTAGTTGATGCCAGAACCATCACCATTCAGCCATGGGAAAAAAACATACTGCAGCCAATTGAGCGTTCTATTATTAATTCAAACATTGGGTTAACTCCGCAAAATGATGGCAACATCATCCGTCTTTTTCTTCCGCCACTGACAGAGGAGAGAAGAAAGGAACTGGTTAAACGTGTAAATGGCGAAGGGGAGTTAACAAAAGTGGCTGTCCGCAGTATTCGCAGAGATGCAATTGAAAGCATCAAAAAATTGCAGAAGGAAGGATTGAGTGAAGATGCGGCTAAAGATGCAGAGAAAGATATCCAGGTACTGACGGATCGTTATTCTGCACAAATTGATAAACACCTGGAAGCAAAGGATAAAGAAATCATGTCAGTCTGATATAAAAAACTGAAACAAAAGGGATGCAGCAATGGATCCCTTTTTTATTGCCTGTTGGCCAAATATACTCCAAGGAGAATAATCAAAAGGCCAAACAATTGAAAAAGTGTAATGGTTTCACCGGCGTATAATCCCCATGCAACAGCAACAAAAGGAATTCCATAAGTAACCATAGATGAAAATAGCGGTCCGGCTCTTTTCATAAGCATATAAAACAAAATAGAGGCAACGGCTGTACCAAAAATGCCCAGCACTGCGGAGGCACTGGTTGCTTTTATAAATGAAAGATCAGAAAACGAATGATTGAAATATCCTGATAAAATGAGAATAAGTAAGGATGGTATTATAAGTGAAACAAATGCAACTGCAGCAATGTTTAAAGAACCTACATGCTTCAACCGGTGACTGATAATATTTACATTTAAACCGTAACAAAAGGTGGCAACCAAGATAAGCGAAGCATAAAATAAATTGCCTGCTCCGGTACTTCCTTCTTTTGAAAAAAACAGTAGCAGCATACCCGAAAATCCTACGAGAACTCCCAGTAATTTTTTCCATTGAACAGCCGATTTAAAAAACAACGCTCCAACTGTAATTACAAATAAGGGAGTTAATGCATTAAGCATACCGGCAAGTGCGCTGTCAATTTTTGTTTCAGCAACACAAAAAAGAATAGCCGGTATAAAGCTGCCCAGCAATCCTGTTATGATAATGGTACCAAGATCTTTCCGTTGAATTGCACGAAACCCTTTCAATGCAAATGGAAGCAGAATCACCCCTGCGCTCAGCATGCGCATAGCAGCTACTTCATAAGCTGTTAACTCTTTCAGCCCCTCTTTCATTAAGATAAAAGAACTGCCCCAGATAAAGCAAAGAATAACAAACAGGAACCAGTTATACAGTTTTGAGTTCATAAAATAAGTGGCAAATATGAATGAAATTGGCTGAATAGATGCAACATGTTTATTTTCGTAAAAATTATTTTATGGCACCTGTAAAATTATCCGCTATCAGTACCCGGGCACCAAAGGGCCTTGACAAGGAAAAAACTAAAGCAAAAACTGAAAAGATTCTGATTGAGCTGGATGAGTTACAGAACCTGTTGATTGCTGAAAATAAACATGCTTTATTAGTCATCATTCAGGGTATGGATGCCAGTGGAAAAGACGGTGCACTCCGTAATGTGTTTGGTTCCCTGAATCCGTTAGGTGTTGGAGTGAAATCATATAAAGCACCAACTACAGAGGAACTGTCGCATGATTTTTTATGGCGTGTACATGAAAATGCTCCTGCAAAAGGAATGATCAAAATTTTCAACAGAAGCCATTATGAAGATGTGCTCATCACAAGAGTGCATGGCTGGTGCGATGATACAACTGCAGTAAAACGGATGAAAGCCATTAATGATTTTGAAGAATTACTGGTAAATCATAACAGCACACAGATCCTTAAATTTTATCTGCATATTTCACCGGAAGAACAACAGGAACGTTTGAAAGAACGCACACATGATCCTAAGAAAATGTGGAAGTACAATGAAAAAGATTTTGATGAAGCAAAACTGTGGAAGAAGTATATGGGCTACTACCAGGAATGCTTCAACACATGCAATAAAGTGCCTTGGCATATTGTTCCAAGCGATCAGAACTGGTATAAGGAACATGTAATTGCCACAACAGTGTATGATACACTTAAGAAGCTGAAGATGCAGTATCCAGGTTTGAAAAAGTAATTGTTTGATAGTATATTCATGCAACCATTTACATCATTACCTCTACTTATTATTTTTTAACTTAAAAACCAACTGTTATGGGAATGCTTAAAGAATTCAAAGACTTTGCAATGAAAGGTAATGTGGTCGACCTGGCCATTGCTGTTATCATTGGCGGTGCTTTTGGAAAAATTGTTAACTCTTTAATTGAAGACATCATTACACCAGTTTTATTGAAACCTGCACTGGATGCTACAGGAGCTGCTAACATTGAAACATGGGCACCAGGAGGAATGCTGTTAGGCAAATTTATTTCAGCCATCATTTCATTTATCGTAATAGCGTTTGTATTATTCCTGATTATTAAAGGAATGAATGCTGCCAGTAAAAAGAAAGAAGAAGCACCACCACCTGCTGTAACCCCTGAAGATATTGTGCTGCTGCGTGAAATCCGTGATGCATTGAAAAAATAAAATAATTCTAATACGAAATGCGGCACTGAACATTGTTCATGCCGCATTTTATATTCTTACCTCTGCAACGATGGCATTTTATTTGCCGTCTTTGAGAAATTAAAATAACTCTTATGATTAAAAAATTCTTTCTTACAGCAATTATCACCGTTGCTGCTGCCGGTTTGTATGCACAGGATCAACAGGTACAAAAATTGAAAAACGAAGCCAAGCGTGAAATTAAAAAAGATGAAAAGCAAAAAGAAGGCTGGACGAAAGGGGGCGTGTTTGGTCTCAATGTGGCACAGGGAAGCAGCCACAACTGGGCGGCCGGTGCTGAAAAATTTTCTTTTTCACTGAATGGAATACTGAACACAAATGCCTTTTATAAAAAAGGGCAGCATTCATGGGACAATACATTGAATATGCAGTACGGCCTTGTAAACACAACCAGCCAGGGAACAAGAAAAAATGATGACCGTTTTGATTTACTGAGCAGGTATGCTCGTCAGCTGAATAAATCTGAGTGGTATCTTTCTGCTTTAGCAAATGTGCGGTCACAGTTCTCACCAGGATATGCGTATGAGGCGAATAATGTGAAAACAAAAAACTCTGATTTTTTTGCACCGGCAAATATCCTGGTATCTCCGGGTATTATGTACAAACGGAATACAACCTTCGATGTATTCATATCTCCCGTAACTGCAAGATGGATTGTGGTGAATGAGAAAAATAAAAAGCTCCGCCGGTTGTACAGCTTTGCAGATACCACCAAGTCAGCTGTTACTGAAATTGGTGCTTTTGTTACTGCAAATCTGCGGAAAGACCTTGCTAAGAATATTAACCTGGTCAGCCGTTTGGATCTGTTCAGCAATTACAAACATGAGCCTCAGAATATCGATGTATTCTGGACCAACCTGCTGGGTATGAAGATCAATAAATACCTGGGTGTGAATATTGGGTTCGACCTGATTTATGATAACGATGTAAAAGAGTCAAATGGCTCCGGAAAGCTGCTGGGAACACAGTGGAAATCCCTCATTGGTGTGGGTTTTTCAGCTAATTTTTAGTGAACGGATTCCCCTACATTTGCAAGTCCCGAAAGTCAATTTTCCGGGACTTGTTCGTTTAAAAAATCAATCGCTTTGCAAACAGAATCATACCAGATAAAATTGCCACAGTTTGAAGGACCTTTCGATCTGCTGCTGTTTTTTATTGAAAGAGATGAACTGGATATTTACAATATCCCGATCACGAATATCATCAAGGATTTCCTTGCCTTTATTCATAAAAGTGAACAGTTGAACATAGAACTCAGCAGTGAGTTTATTCTGTTTATTTCAACACTCATGCGCATCAAAGCAAAAATGCTTTTGCCAAGAAAAGAGATAGATGACCAGGGAAATGAAATTGATCCCCGCCAGGAACTTGTAGATAAAATTCTTGAATACAAACGATTCAAAGAAGCAAGTCTGCAGATGGCTGAGATGGAAGGGCTGCGTATGCTGATGTTGAAGCGTGGTAATATTACCAGCGAACTTTCATCGATTGGTGAAGAAGCAGGTGAGGGAACAGAAATACAGACCATCACCATGTTCAAATTGATGAAAACGTTTGAACGTGTAATGAAAAAACATCACGAACGTTTCAATAAGCCGGTGCATACAGTTGTTCAGTATAATTACACAATGGAAGGCAGCCGTGAGTATATGTTTAATATGGTGAAACAGGAAAAGATCATGCCTTTTGAAAAATTATTTGATATCTGTGAAAACAGGATTCATGCAATTTTCCTTTTCCTTTCTTTGCTTGAACTTTCTCAACAGCAATACATGAGTTTACTTGTTGGTGAGGGAATGAATAATTTTATTGTTGAGTGGAATGAAAACAGGGCAGAGGATGCAGAAGACTCGTTTGTGTATCCGCAGAATCCTGAAGAAGGTAAATAACCGGTTAAAATAACAGAAAGCCTCATCGAAAAAAGATGAGGCTTTTTCAGCAGATGAGTTGAGAATATTGAACAATCTATCAATACGCATGTTGCTGCCGTCTTCTGCGAATACACAAATGAATCAATTCTTAATTCGCTCTTCACTGCCTTGCAGCTCCGTAAAAGAAAATAATATCCTCCATTAAACGTTTTCTTTATCCTTGGGTCTGTACCTGTGTAAATAAATAACCACATATTCAAGAAT
>JBEBHT010000151.1:0-9283 GCA_040081135.1 Lacibacter sp.
GGCTATGTTGAATTGATGAATAATGAACATCACCAGTTTCGATTGAATGCAACAATAAGAGAACTGAAAGTTTTTAATTCACAGTTAACCGGTCAAAAACCGGAACGTACTATATTAGGCCGTGCTGAATATTTTGTGAATGAATGGAAAGGAATGATGACGGGTAATGTATTATATGAAGTGGGAAGCGGACAGGAACAGCGTCGTGATTATTCTTTTCTTGAAGTACCTGCCGGGCAGGGGGAGTATGTATGGAATGATTATAACGCAGATGGTATTCCGCAGATCAATGAATTTGAAGTAGCACTGTATCAGGACCAGGCAAGATATATCCGTGTGTTTACTCCAACGCTTGATTTCATCCGTGCCAACTACAACCAGTTTAACTACAGTTTGAATCTGAACCCAAGAGCATTGATTGACATCAACAAAGCAACTGGCATGCGGAAATTTTTGACAAGAGTTTCTTTACAATCAAGTATGCAGATCTTCAAGAAAGAGATCTCACAAAAAAATATCAACTTAAATCCTTTTTCCAAACCGGCTGCTGATACAAGTCTTATTTCCCTGAATTCAATCATCACCAATACGTTTTTCTTTAATCGTACCAGCAGTGTGTGGGGATTTGATTTGACGCATATACAGAATGTGAACCGCTCCATTTTAACCTACGGACTGGAAACGAGAACACTCAGAGATTTATCATCCCGTTTTCGCTGGAACCTGAATAAACATTTTGCTGCGGTTGTAACGGTAAAGTCAATCAGCAATCAACTGGTGACACCCAAGTTTGGCAACCGGAATTTCGATCTGCAGCAATGGATGACAGAGCCCTCACTCAGTTATCAGAATGGGACCAAGTACAGGTTTTCGCTTAACTATAAGTTTGAAGAGAAACAAAATCAACAGGGGTTAAGGGAAAAGGCAACTATCAATTCGATTATTACTGAAATGCGGTACAATGTTTTGTCGAGCAGCACCATCAACGGTAAATTTCAGTTCAGCAATATCAAATTCAACGGGGCAACCAATACTACGGTTGCATTTATTATGCTGGATGCATTATTACCAGGACGTAATTTTTTGTGGAATCTTGATCTAACCCGCAGGCTTTCGAATAATATGGAAATTAATTTTCAATACGAAGGAAGGAAGCCTGGTGAATCTAAGGCCATTCATACGGGAAGGGCAAGTGTAAGAGCATTGTTCTGATAAAGAAAAAAGCGGTGAATAAATATCCACCGCTTCTTCTGAACCTATCAACTGTTGTGCTTAACTGAATAAGCCACCTTTACGTAATGTTTTTGAACCTTCGCCAATTTTGAAGCCATTGTTATATACTTCAACTTTATAAACACCTTCAGCGAATTTAGTTCCGGGCTTCCACTCAATTGAAAGGGGAGCTGATTTACCTGCACTGAAGTTTACACTTGTTTTCTTTGTAAACACTCTTTCACCTTCATCTCTTGTAGTGAAACGTCCGCTTCCCAAAGCTTCGTTGCTGATAACCTGTCCTGTAGGATCAGTGATAACAACAAATACATCTTTTGTGGCATCTTCACCAACACGATTTGAAACGTTGAATGTTAAACGTATTTTGTCAACACGCTTTGCAACATCTTTTTCTTTCTCTTTACCATTTTTTCTTTCATCAATGGTAACGATATTAATATTAGAAGCATTGAGAGTAGATGCAACATCTAATTTTTCTTCAACTGCTTTTTTCTCAACTGTTGTTTGATCGTACTGAACCTGTAAAGCTTCTTTCTGAGTAATCACTTCCTGCTTTTCAGTTCTTAACTGAAGGTTTTCACCTTTCAGTACTTCAATTTCCTGAACATAACCTGTAACTTTTGAGTTCAGTTCAGTGATCAGGCGTTTTGCTTCAGCCAGATCAGCAGCAGTTTTGTTCTGCTTGTTCAGTAAAGTCTGAATACGATTCTTCAGGTTAGATACCTCAGAATTTTTAGTTTTTACCAGGCTGTCCATGCTTGCATTCATCGTTGTTAATTCATCCAAACGCTGTAATGCTGCATTGTACTCTGTTTGTACCGCATTTTTGCTGCTGTCACTTGTACTCAGCTGCGACTGCAACTGTGTTGTCATTTCTTTGGCTTTTGATTTATCCCAAATGATATAACCCCATGTACCAAGTAAAGCTGCAATCAGTAACCCGTAAATCAGTCCACGGCTATCACGCTTAGGAGCTGAAGGAGGAGTTTCCTGTGGTGTTGCGGAAGGATAATTTGAATAAGACATAATGTTTGTTTTTAAATTTAAAATTTTTATTTTAGTTCATGGCTAACCAACAATCATACAAACCTGAACATCTGCTGGTACTCGATATCGAAACCGTACCACAATATTCATCATTTGAAGAGCTGCCGGAACCATGGAAGGTTCTCTGGAGTGACAAAATTTCCAAAACCATGCCAGAAAATTTTCCGGCACCTGAAATGTATGAACAAAGGGCTGGAATTCAGGCTGAATTTGGAAAAATAATTTGTATCAGTACAGGCTATTTTTATACAGATACAGCTGGGCGGCAGTGTTTCCGGTTAAAATCTTATGCACATGATGATGAAAAAAAGCTGCTCAAAGAATTTTCGGAGAAAGTGGAGAGTTTTTACAAAGCAGTGCCTGATTTTAACTTCGCCGGGCATAACATAAAAGAGTTTGATATTCCTTATATCAGCCGACGGATGCTCATTAATCAACTGTCATTACCTTCTTTTTTACAGTTTAGCGGAAAGAAACCATGGGAAACCAACCTGATCGATACCATGCAGTTATGGAAATTTGGTGATTATAAAAATTATACCTCACTGAAACTGCTGGCTGCCTGTTTGGGTATTGCAACACCAAAAGATGATATTGATGGCAGCAGGGTAAAAGAAGTGTATTACAAAGAAAAGAATCTGCCCAGAATTGTTGAATATTGCCAGAAGGATGTAATTGCAGCAGCACAGATTTTTCTACGCTTTCAAAATTTACCTTTGTTGCCGCAGGAAAATATTTTTATAGCTGAATAAGATTAGAGGTATGCCATACCTCAATCAGCGAAACAAATCTTGAAGTAACGAAAAGGTATGGCATACCTTTTACCCCTGGTATGAGCACAGAAAAAATTTTAAACGACTGGAAAAAGAAAAAATTCAAACCCATCTACTGGTTTGAAGGCGAAGAAGATTTTTACATTGATCAGTTGATTGATGCTGCTGAGCATACCATCTTAAATGAAGCGGAGGCAGGATTTAACCTTTCTGTTTTTTATGGGAAGGATGCCAGCTGGGCCGATGTGGTGAATGCCTGCATGCGTTATCCTATGTTTGCTGAAAAGCAGGTGGTGATACTGAAAGAGGCTCAGCAAATGAAGGATCTTGATAAACTGGAAGGTTATATTGATAAACCTCTTGACTCTACCATTTTTGTAGTAGGCCACAAAGAAAAGAAAGTGGATGGCAGAAGTAAGCTGGCCAAACTGCTGAAAGAAAAAGGAGAAGTTCTCAGTACCAAGAAAATGTATGATAATGAACTTCCTTCCTGGACACAGGAGTTTATAGAAGGGAAAGGTTTTCAGCCTTCACAAAAAGCAATTCATTTGCTGGTTGATCATATTGGCAATGATTTAAGCCGCATCGCCAATGAAGTGGATAAAGTGATCCTCAACCTGGGTAAACGCACAACCATTACCGAAGATGATATTGAAAACTTTGTAGGCATCAGCAAAGAATACAATGTATTTGAACTGCAGAATGCAGTGGGGAAGAAAAACCTGGTAAAAGCCATGCAGATTATTCAGTATTTTGAAGGGAATCCGAAAGCTGCACCCATTCAACTCGTATTACCTTCACTCTATAGTTATTTCTCTAAAGTGTTTATGCTGTTCGGTGTACAGGGTGATGATAAAGCAGTAGCCGCACAAACAGGGATCAATGCCTGGTTCTTGAAAGACTATAAGGCAAGTGCCACAGTTTATGGATTTGATGGAGTTCAGTCGGCATTGCTGCTGATGCATCATTACAATTTAAGGAGTGTAGGTGTAAATGATACGGGAACGGAGGATGCGTCCTTACTGAAGGAAATGATTTATAAGATGATGATGTAAGTATGCGAAATGCTTCATGCCTTGAGAGTTTGGCATTAAGCTTTCAGCCTTACCTTCGCACAAATTTTCTCTATGGCTTTAATGAAATCGATCTCCGGGATTCGTGGCACTATTGGGGGCAAACCCGGCGACAATCTTACTCCTGTTGATATTGTAAAATTCACAGCCGCTTACGGCACTATTCTCGGCAAAGGAAAGAAAGTAATTGTAGGAAGAGATGGCCGCATGAGTGGTGAAATGGTTCGCAGTTTGGTTGTGAATACATTAATAGGGTTGGGGTTAGATGTAGTTGATCTTGGTTTAAGTACAACACCTACTGTTGAGATGGCGGTAAAGTTTGAAGGAGCAGCGGGAGGAATTATTCTCACAGCTTCGCATAATCCCAAACAATGGAATGCATTGAAATTGCTGAATGAAAAAGGAGAGTTCATCAGTGCAGAACTTGGTTTGCAGATGCTGGCTATTGCAGAAACTGAGCAGTTCGAATTTGCACAGGTTGATGAATTAGGAACTTATTCATGTGATGATACCTTATTGCAAACACATATTGATGCAATCCTTGTTCACCCTTTGGTGAATAAGAAACAGATTGCAGACAAGAAATTCAAAGTGGTGGTGGATGCCATCAACAGTTCGGGAGCAGAAGCTGTTCCGGCATTATTAAACGCATTAGGTGTAACAGATATAACAGTACTCAATGCCGAAATGAATGGCAACTTTGCACATAATCCTGAACCTTTAGCTGAAAACCTGGTTGAATTATGCAGTGAAGTGGTCAAACAAAAAGCTGATCTCGGCATTGCTGTTGATCCGGATGTGGACCGTTTATGTTTTGTAAGCAATGACGGAACTTTATTCGGCGAAGAGTACACGCTGGTTGCAGTTGCAGATTATGTTCTCAGCAATAAAAAAGGAAATACGGTTTCCAATCTTTCATCAACAAGGGCTTTGCGTGATGTTACAGAAAAACATGGCGGCGCTTATTTTGCCAGTGCAGTAGGAGAGGTGAATGTGGTAACAAAGATGAAGGAAGTACATGCAGTAATTGGTGGCGAAGGAAACGGTGGTATCATTGATCCTCATTTGCATTACGGTCGTGATGCGTTGATTGGGATCGCTTTGTTTCTTACACAACTGGCGCAATCGGGCAAAACAACTGCTGAGCTGCGTAAAACATTTCCTGATTATTTCATGAGTAAGAATAAGATTGATCTGCCACAGGGAACAGATGTGAAAGCGATTCTTGCAAAAGTGAAAGATCAGTATGCATCTTTTCAGGTGAATACAGAGGATGGTGTAAAGATCGACTTTGAAAAAAGCTGGGTGCATTTAAGAGCAAGCAATACAGAGCCGATCATCCGTATTTATTCTGAAGCTGATTCAACTGAAAAAGCTGATGCGCTGGCATTGGACGTAATTAATAAGATTAAAGAATTGATGTAATGAAGAATGACTGAGTCCAAGGCTTAAAAGCCATCTCAGTATCTTTGCATCGTCGTAAACAATAATCAATGAACCGGATTTATTTTGACAATGCTGCTACAACAGCAATTGAACCAAAAGTATTAGAGGCAATGCTGCCTTATCTCCAGAACAATTTTGGAAACCCTTCTTCTATTTATTCATTCGGAAGAGAAACAAGACTGGCCATTGAAAATGCAAGGAAGACGGTTGCAAAAATTCTGAATGCACATCCTGCAGAGATCTTTTTTACCAGCGGTGGTACTGAAAGTTCCAATACAGCCATCACTGCCTCTGTTCGTGATTTGGGATGTAAACATATTATCACTTCAGCTATTGAACATCATGCAACACTTCATACAGTTGAATATTTAGATAACCGTGACGAAGTAACGGTAAGTTATGTAAAGGTTTTACCTAACGGACATATTGATCTTGAACACCTGGAACAGTTGCTTGCAGCAAGTGAAGAAAAAACACTGGTAACCTTAATGCATGCCAATAATGAAATCGGCAACATTACAGATATCCACGCTGTTGGAAATTTATGTAAACTGTACAATGCAATTTTTCACTCAGATACAGTGCAAACTATCGGGCACTTTCCGTTTGATTTGAGAAATACCCCCATTCATTTTCTGAGCGGTTCTGCACATAAATTTCACGGACCAAAAGGTGCAGGACTTCTTTATATCAATGAAAATGTACAGATCAAACCATATATACACGGAGGAGGACAGGAGCGAAATATGCGTGCAGGAACCGAAAATGTATACGGTATTGTTGGTTTTGCAAAAGCATTGGAAATAGCAACAGCTTCTCATGAAGCAGACAGTGCTTATATAAAAGGAATCAAGTATTATTTAATTGAACAACTGAAGAAAAAAATAAACGGAATTGGTTTTAACGGCGATTCAATGGGACTGAGCAATTATACAGTTTTAAATGTGAGCTTCCCTAAATCAGAAAAAACAGAGATGCTGTTGTTTAATCTCGATATGGAAGGTATCTGTGCATCGGGTGGCAGTGCATGTACAAGTGGTGCACAGCAGGGCTCGCATGTAATAAGAGCAATTAATACTAACCCAAATCAGGTGCAGGTTCGGTTTTCGTTCAGCAAATACAACACAAAAGAAGAAGTAGACATCCTGGTTGACAAGTTGAAAGATATGATGTAAACTCTCATACTTTAGTCTGACCATAGTCATGTTTTTAACGGTCGTTAGTTAGCAACTTCGATAAAAATTTGTTATGTCATCCCGCAGGCAATTTCTAAAAAATAGCTTGTTGACTTCAACAGGCCTCGCTCTCGTATCCAATGGATTCTCATCATTTCATATTGGACAAAAATCAAAAGTAATTATTATTGGTGCAGGCTTTTCCGGATTAGCGGCAGCCTACAAACTCAAAAAAAGAGGAATCGATGTTCTTGTTCTTGAAGCAAGAAACCGTTTGGGAGGAAGGGTATTCACTTATAACATGGATGCAAAAGAAAAGCTGAATGTAGAATTGGGCGGGGAGTGGATCTCAGCTTCTCAAAAAAGAATACTTGGTCTTTGCAAAGAACTGAATCTTTCATTACAGGATAATCTTTTGCAGGCACACTTACTTTATAATAACAAGTATTCCAAACCGAATGAATGGAATATGAGCCAGGAATGGATGAAGAAATTATCAAAATTAAAAATGGATTTTGCTGATCTGCGTCCTGAAGAGCAAACAGAGATGGATAAACTCGACTGGTGGCGCTACCTGTTGAATAATGGATGTGATGGTGCTGATCTTGATTTGCAAAGCCTGATTGACAGCATTGATTTTGGTGAAAGTATCCGCCAGGTATCGGCTTATACAGCTTTAAGTCATTTTACAACTGTTGCCGAGAGGAAAGAGCTTCCTTATAAAATTGTTGGTGGTAACGGCCGTTTGGCTGAAGCACTGGCCGATCAAATTGGAAGAGATAAAATAAAAACAAATTACAGGGTAAGAAAAATTGAACAGGGTGCCAATGTAAAAGTAACCTGCTATAATGGTGAAGTGTTTGAAGCAGATAAAATTATCTGTACCGTGCCAACGCAGGCTATGAAAAAAATTGAATGGTTGCCAAGGTTACCGATTGAAAAAATTGATGCTATCAATGAACTGCAGTACAGCAGGGTAAATAAAAATGCAGTGTTGTATAACAAACGTTTCTGGAAAGATGAAAGCTTCGATATCATTACTGATACAACATCACACTTTATTTATCATGGAACTAAGAGCCAGCCATCTGCAAAAGGCGTATTGATTTCATACGCAGTGGGAGATAAAGCAGAAGTGATTGCAAAACAAAATGATAAAGGCAGATCACTGTTAATGCAACAGGCGCTGCAACCTGCCTTCGGAATTGTTAACCCAATGATTGAAAAGCAGTTTAATTATTACTGGGGCGATGATGAATTTTCAAAAGGAGGATATTCGGTTTACCGTCCCGGCCAATGGTTCAGGCTTAGACCCGTACTGCAGAAATCATTTATGAATACATTGTTTGCCGGTGAACATATTGCAGACTTACAGGCATCAATGGAAGGAGCTGTTGTTACAGGTGAAAATGCTGCCGATAGTATTTAAGCCGAAGCTATTGTATAAGGATTCGTTTTCGCATGATTCCCTGTGAGGTTCGCATTTGCAGGATGTAGGTTCCTTTTTGTAAACCGGAAGCATCGAAGGGAAGTGTAATTTCACCCGGTTGCAGATTTCTTTCTGCAAAACAGCTTACTATTTTTCCATTCTGATCATAAACAGAAAGAGAAACGGTACCAGCTTTTTTTACACTGATATTGATCCATGCTTTTGATACAACAGGATTAGGGTAAGCAGTGAAATTAAATTCACGTATCCTGTTCTCTGTAATATTTGCAACTACATTAACGTTGATGCGGCCTTTCATGCCACCTGTTCCATGATTGCTGCAGGCATAATAAATAGAAGTACCTGCCATTGCCGCAGTTATTGTCAAATTAAAATTGGAAGTTGAGCTGAACCCTCCGGATAATAATGTATTGTCATTTGCATCATAGGAAGCCTGACTTATCTCAACCAAAGGATGAAAACCGCTTGCTTCAATAGTTACAATATCACCCACATTCACATTTAAAGTGGCAGGTGAATAGGAAAGCCCTGAAATGGTAATATTAAAATTCTCTGCCTTAACGTGAGCAACCATTAAAAAGGAGACAGATAAAAGGAGTAGAAATTGTTTCATAAATCAGTTTTAGTGTGCAAAAATTAGAAATTGATTTTCTGTAAATGAAAAGTTTATAACTCAACAGGAATTTTTGACGTCTGAACCGGATTATTCAATAATTTTCCATTTTAAATTTACGATTATGACACTTCGCCATTTATTGCTTTCAGCGTCTGCTGTAAGTATGCTTTTGTTCTCCTGCAAACTCATGCCAAAAGAAGAATCAAAACAAGCAGTTGCATCTTCTTTTCCCGATTACATTAAACAGTCAAATATTTATGAAGTGAATGTCCGCCAGTATTCACCTGAAGGAACATTCAAAGCTTTTGAAGCATCGCTTCCACGGTTAAAAGAAATGGGAGTGGATATGTTGTGGTTTATGCCTATTACACCTATCAGCAAAGTTGATCGTAAAGGTGTATTGGGAAGTTATTATGCTGTGGCTGACTACACTGCTGTTAATCCTGAGTTTGGAACAATGGATGACTGGA
>JBEBHT010000538.1:0-2023 GCA_040081135.1 Lacibacter sp.
GAATAGTTTAAAGGGGCTAATAAAACTTCTTTCGCTTCTTCTAAATTCCCAATGGTTGCAGAGATAGCCCAAATGGATAGTCTCTTGTTGAGCAAAGAAGATTGGCTGCCCACTATTCTCGAAACTGCCAGCTCCACCTGTACACCACGTTTGCTTCCCAGCAGTTCATGCCATTCATCAACTGCAATGATTTTTATGTGCTGAAATAATTCTGCATATCCTTTTTGTGCCAGCAGTAAATGCAGACTCTCCGGAGTAATGATCAATACTTCCGGCATTTGTCTTTTCTGTTTTGCCCGTTCGCCGGTTGTTGTATCACCATTGCGGATTCCCACTTTCCAGTTCATGTTCAACTCAGCAATTACTTCTTCCATAGCCCGGCCAATATCTTTTGCCAGTGCCCTTAAAGGAGTAATCCATAATAATTGCAACCCGCTTGTTTTTTTTGATTGATAAGAATCAGGGTGTTCATTAATGAACTGAATCAGTGATCCAAGGAAAACAGAAAATGTTTTGCCGCAACCTGTTGGTGCATTTACCAAACCGCTTTCATAGTTAATGATATGTTGCCATGCTTCTTCCTGGAACACAAAAGGAGATAATCCTTTCGCTTCAAGCCAATCTTTTATAACCTGGTAACCTTTTGTAGAATGAAGATTCACTGAAATGAATTGCGTTTAAAACTGTCTGCCTGAAATTAAGCTATTCTTTTTTTGTTTTTGGAACTGCGGCAACTATCACAATAAATTATAGTGAATAAGTAAAGGAAATACTTTTTTCAGATCAGTTCATCCGTGAAATGAGCCCGCTGCTGCGTTTAAGAATGTAAATGCGTTTGTTCTCAAAATAATCAGGCTTCCCGCTTGTGTTGTTACGGATCGGTTTGAAATCATATTCCGTAAAAATGCGGAATGATTTGTCGTTCAGGTTTTGCATCAGGTTGTCATCATACTTCAGCAGGAGATTAATGAAATGCCAGCTGAGTTCATATCCTTTATAAGCAAGATCTGAAGGGCGCCCATAGGTAGACTCTGTAAATGATTTAGTAAAATAACCCCACTTAACAGTTCCTGTATTGAAAAAAGTAGAACTGTGATAAATGATCAGTTCATTAAACTCAGGTTTGCTTAAATCTTTAATCCCTTCCCATGTAGGCATGCCTGCAATTTGAAAGGGATAAGTTTTTCGTAAACCATTGGCAGTTGTTGCCAGGCGTAAACCGAAACTTTCATCCAGTGAACCGCAGATGATCAGGTTCACTTTTTCACTGTCAAGACTTGTACGCAGGTCAGCAACTGTAAATGAATCAGTGAGTAAAACATTTTTCCATTTCAACAGTTGACCACCATTTGTACTCTTATTAAATCCATTGAAATATCCGGCCAGCCTGTCTTCCTGTATTCCTTTTTTTCTTACATACAAAATGTTGGCTGTAGGATTGTTCCTCATCACAAAATTATAGATCGCTTCACAATGCACAGGCAGAGTTGAGTTGACGATAATTGTAAATGGATTGTTGGTGACGCCGCCATCATTGGGATAGGTAGCTGAAACAAAGGGAATGTTTTTCTGTAAAGCAATATCCGCCATTTGCCTGTATTCGTTTCCGGATACCGCAGCAATGATCAGATCTAATGAATCAAATTTATTCTGTGAAGTGAGGTTAAACAGGCTTTGTTCTGCAGAACGCAGATCATACACTGTTACTTCCACTTTCTTATCCGTATGCAGCGAATCAACGGCCATTAATGCTCCCTGTACAAAATCCAAACCCGGTAAAATGTGCTTGGGCATCTGGTTGGTAAACTTGTAACTGCTTCCTGTAAACGAAGAATCCAGGTATAAACTGGCGAATATGCCAATTCTGTAAACCTTAACAGTATCGGGTGTTTGTGCAAACGAGAGCAATGCACTCAATGAAAGGACAAAGGCAAATAGTAGTTTTTTCATGATTCTCTTATCAGATGGTTATTCCCATTCGATGGTTGCAGGCGGTTTGCTGCTGATATCATACACCACACGA